>JAIRLY010000002.1 GCA_031259075.1 Dysgonamonadaceae bacterium
CTTTTTGCGATCGTATATTTCATAACTATCTAATTATAAGAAATATACTTATTTTGCCATGTGTTTATTTGCCATGTTTTCCTCGATTTTGGGGGTAATTTTTACCAAGTTGGGTTAATTCTTGGCTTGTTCGAAATTGTTGAAGTTTCTAGTACAAGAATATAAGCTAACGCTTTCTCAATTAATATATAATATTAAAAATACTGTCTGTTTCTTTATAAAAAACTGTGATTTTATATTTAAAAATTTCACAAAATTAGTGATATTTTTTGAAATAAAAAAATAATCATTAAAACATCTTTGCGACTTTCTCAATTCCGGCGGCTAAAGCATCTATTTCTTCTTCCGTATTATAGAAAGCGAATGAAGCCCGCAAAGTTCCTTCGATTCCCAAAGCATCCATGAGAGGTTGGGCGCAATGATGACCGGTACGTACGGCAATTCCCAAACGGTCGAGCAACATGCCCATATCATAAGGGTGAATACCCTTCACCAGAAATGAAAGCACGGAACTTTTATGCTCAGAAGTTCCTATGATTTGCATTCCTTCTATCTGTGACAGTTTTTCGGTCGCGTAGCAGAGCAGGTGTTCTTCGTATCGGCGGATGTTTTCCAAACCTATATTTTCGATATACCGGATGGCTTCGCCCAAAGCCGTAGAACCCACATAATCGGGCGTTCCGGCTTCAAATTTGAAAGGAAGTCCATTGAAAGTCGTCTTTTCAAAAGTCACATGTGCAATCATTTCCCCTCCGCCCTGGTAAGGAGGTAGTTTATCCAGCCAGATTTCTTTGCCGTACAACACGCCGACTCCGGTCGGACCATACATTTTGTGTGAGGAGAAAACGAGAAAATCACAATCCAAAGTCTGTACGTCAATCGGGAAGTGTTGCACCGATTGAGCCGCGTCAATCAATACGGGGACGTTGTAGTTGTGTCCCAGACGAATGACATCGGCAACCGGATTGACAGTACCCAAAACATTGGAAACATGTGCAATGGAAATTAATCGTGTACGGGAGGAAATATGTTCCTCAATGTCTTCTACATGAATTTCTCCCTTTTCGATGATGGGAACAATTTTTAATTCGACGCCGGTGATGTCGCGTTGAATCTGCCATGGAATAATATTAGCGTGATGTTCCATGGTTGTAATGATGATTTCATCTCCCGGTTTGCATTGCGAACGGCAAAAACTACCGGCGACTAAGTTGATGGATTCCGTCGCTCCGTGAGTAAAGACAATTTCGTTGGCAGAAGAGGCATGAATGTAGCGTTGAACTGTTTTCCGGGCTTCTTCGTGCGACTCGGTTGCTAATTGGCTTAAATGGTGAACCCCTCGGTGGATATTGGCATTGATGGTCGAATAGACTTCTTCTATTTTTCGGATAACAGACAATGGTTTTTGTGTCGTTGCGGCATTATCCAGATAAACCAACGGTTTCCCATACACATTTTGCGCCAATATGGGAAAATCTTTTCGTATCTTTTCTATATTTAAATACATCCTTGACATTTTATTAATTCACCTCTGAATCGTTTTTCAATCAATAATTTTAACCGGTCTCGCAATCCTTCCAAGCGGATACCTTGGATTACATCGTTTGTAAATGCAAATTTGAGCAATAAAACGGCCTCTTCTTTCGGGATTCCCCGCGAACGCATGTAAAACAAAGCCGCTTCGTCCAATTGACCGGTAGTCATGCCGTGTGAACATTTCACGTCGTCGGCATAAATTTCCAGTTGCGGTTTGGAATACATTCGGCATTTGTTGCTACCCAATAAATTACGGTTGTTTTGGTAAGCTTCCGTCTTTTGTGCGTCCGGCGATACGATTATTTTCCCGCAGAACGCTCCCGTTGCTTCGTCGTCCAATATATATTTGAATAATTCATTGCTTCGACATTTAGGAACCCTGTGGTTGATGCACGTAAAATTATCAACTCTTTGCTGAGCATCCACAATAGCCATTCCATAAAGATGGGTTTCTGCCTGTTCGCCGGCCAGATCAATCCGGTAGTTGTTGCGTGTGACGCCATTACTCAAAGTGATCGTATTGACAATTACCTCAGAAGATGCGGCTTGATGAACAAAGTTACCGGTCAACCGGATTGTATTCAAACTGCTTTCTTCCAATTCGTAAAAATCAAACCGGGCGTTTTCAGCGGCATAAATTTCAACCATTTGTGTGGTTGCCAATAAGGATTTGTCGTTGGCAGTATGGTCGCAAACTAATAATTTAGCTTGCGCTCCGGCTTCTAAGATAATAATAATTCTCCTGTTAGTCAACGAATTGTGATGTCCATCGGAAATGTTCGTTAATTGAACGGGGTTTTCAATAATTACATTCTGAGGTACATACAGAGCATAACCATCTTGAACAAACATTGTATTAAAAGCCACCAAGCCGTCTTCTTCCTGTCCGGCTTGCCGGTTATAGTATCTTGAAAACAGATCGGGATATTGTTCGGCGAATACATTCAGGCTTCCTGAAAAAACGCCCTGCGGTAAGTTGTACGTATTTCTTTCTTCGAGGAAATGCCCGTTGACAACAAAATGCTTGATGGAGTTCAGGTTAGGAACATTGCAATGGAAAACTTTGTGCGGATAAATTTCCCGTCCGGAGTGATTGAGGTAAAAGCCAAAATTTTCATCCAGCAAAGCGGCGACGTCCGTATGCCGGTAATTTTCCGATGGATACACAGGGAAGCCCTTTCGTTGAAAAGAAGCAAAAGCTTCCTCCCGAAACGAATTTAATAACGGAGTACACGCTTTGTCGATTTGCTGTCGGGAAGTTCGAAAAAAATCTATATACTGTTGTTGCATGTTGATTTGATTTTCGTAAGCCAATCGTAACCTTTTTCTTCCAATTCGCGTGCAAGTTCGGGCCCTCCCGTTTTGATAATGCATCCGTTATAGAGGACATGAACGATGTCCGGACGGATATAATCCAATAAACGTTGATAGTGAGTAATGACAATCGTTGCATTATCCGGTTGTTTTAACTGATTAACGCCATTTGCTACAATGCGTAAAGCGTCGATGTCCAAACCGCTGTCGGTTTCATCCAAAATAGACAGTTTCGGTTCAAGCATAGCCATTTGGAAGATTTCATTGCGTTTTTTTTCGCCACCGGAAAATCCTTCGTTGACCGACCGGCTGACCAAGTTTTTATCTAATTCCACAATTGCCTGTTTTTCCCGCATCATTTTCAGAAATTCTCCGGCAGTTAACGGCGCTTTTTCTTTGTATTTCCGTTGTTCATTGACAGCTGTTCGCATAAAATTAACCATACTGACGCCGGGTATTTCTACCGGATACTGAAAACTCAGGAATATTCCCCTGCAAGAACGTTCTTCGGGCGACAATTCCAAGAGATTCTCTTCCTCAAAGACAATCGTTCCTTTTGTGACTTCAAAAGCAGGATTTCCTACCAATACAGCCGATAAAGTGCTTTTTCCCGAACCGTTAGGTCCCATGATAGCATGTACTTCACCGGCGTTGATTTGCAAATCCAGTCCTTTCAATATTTTTTTTCCGTTGACGGAAGCATGTAAATCTTTTATTGTTAGCATTGCTTTTACTTGCATAATGTATGTTCATTCAATTTAGAACTATAAATAAAGTATAAGTTCGCAGGACATTTCATCCAACACTTCCCTCTAAAGAGATGGTCAAGAGTTTTTGAGCTTCCACAGCAAACTCCATGGGTAGCTTGTTCAACACTTCTTTGGCATATCCGTTCACAATCAATCCAACCGCTTCTTCCGTAGGGATACCACGTTGATTACAGTAAAACAGCTGAGCTTCGCTGATTTTAGAAGTCGTAGCTTCGTGTTCCACAATAGCCGATTCGTTTTGGACGTCCATATATGGAAAGGTATGCGCTCCGCAAGTATCGCTCAATAATAAACTGTCGCATTGAGAATGATTGCGCGCATTTTCCGCTTCTTTATTAATTCGTACCAAGCCTCGATAACTGTTTTGACTTTTTCCTGCAGAAATACCTTTGGATACAATCCGGCTTTTGGTATTTTTTCCTATATGTATCATTTTCGTTCCGGTGTCTGCTTGCTGGAAATTATTGGTGACGGCTACGGAATAAAATTCGCCGGTAGAATTGTCTCCTGCTAAAATGCAACTGGGATATTTCCATGTAACTGCAGAACCGGTTTCGACTTGTGTCCACGAAATTTTGGAATATTCGCCTTTACAGATACCTCTTTTAGTTACAAAATTATAGATACCGCCTGTTCCCTTTTTATCCCCCGGATACCAATTCTGAACTGTTGAATATTTCACTTCGGCCCGGTCTAAGACAACGATTTCGACAATGGCTGCATGCAATTGGTTTTCGTCCCGCACAGGAGCGGTACAGCCTTCGAGATAGCTTACATAAGCGTCTTCTTCCGCAACGATTAAAGTCCGTTCGAATTGGCCGGTGTTTCGTGCGTTAATCCGGAAATAAGTCGATAATTCTCTTGGGCAACGTACACCTTTGGGAATAAAAACAAATGAACCGTCGCTGAAAACAGCCGAATTAAGCGCTGCAAAAAAATTATCGCAGTAAGAAACGACGCTTCCCAAATATTTCTTTACTAAATCGGGATGATTTTGAACCGCTTCATTAAAAGAACAGAAAATAATCCCTTTTTCCGCCAGATTTTCCTTATAAGTCGTTCCAACGGAAACACTGTCCATAATGGCGTCTATTGCCATACCGGAATGCATTTTTTGTTCGTGCAAAGGAATCCCCAATTTATCAAAAGTTTTTAACAATTCGGGATCTACTTCTTCCAAGCTCTTGGGAGCTTCTTTTGTCTTCGGCGAAGCATAATAAATAATATCCTGATAATTGATTGGAGGAATGTTGAGATGCGCCCAAGCAGGCATTTCTAATGTCAACCAATGATGGTAAGCTTTCAAACGAAAATCGAGCAACCATCCCGGTTCACTCTTTTTCGCAGAAATGAGACGAATCGTTTCTTCATTCAATCCTTTAGGGATAAAATCTGTTTTTATATCCGTAACAAAGCCATATTCATAGTCTTTGTTCGTTAATTCATTTAATAAATCGTTGGTTTCGTCCGACATAATCTAATTTTTAAAAAACTCTTTTATGTAGGGATAAACAGAAGGGAGAATTTTTCTCACTTTATCGTAATAAACGGATTTTTCGGTTGTTTGTTTATAAATTAAAATATTATTGGTATCAAAGACAGCCACAATATTGAGAAATATACTCAAACAGAGCATCCACATGAAAGCGCCGAATAAAGCGCCAAACAGTCTGTTGAGGATTCCGGCAGGAGTATAATTAATTATTTTATCCACAAGTTTTGCAAGCAGTGCAAATAATATGATAATGACAACAAAAACAACAACGTAATACATGGCGCTAAGCATACCCGGTGAGATTGAATTTTCAATCTGAAAATGCGTATTTACGAACTTATGCAACCATGCAGCAATATTTCCCGATAAGACAATAGCCAACACCAAAGAAATAACCGAAATAATCTGTTTGACAATCCCGTCAAACAATCCTTTGATTATCCCTATTATTAAACAAATCATTATTGCGATGTCCAACCAATTCATCCTTTTTCGGAAATGTATTTTAGATAAAGTAAATAGACAAACTTCAATCTGTTTTCAATTTTTAACTCTTAATTTATAACGTTTGTTTTATTTCTATTTCTTCAAAAGATTCGACGATGTCACCGATCTTAATATCGTTGAAATTGTGAATATTCAAACCACATTCATAACCTTGCGCCACTTCTTTTACATCGTCTTTGAATCGTTTCAATGAGCCTAATTCTCCGGTATAAATAACTATACCGTCGCGAATAATTCTAATTTTATTATTTCGTTTAATCTTTCCTTCTTTCACCATACATCCGGCGACTGTACCTACTTTAGTAATTTTGAATATTTCGCGAATTTCAACATTTGCCACAATTTCTTCTTTAATTTCAGGAGAGAGCATTCCTTCCATAGCGGATTTCACTTCTGCGATAGCATCATAAATAATGGAATACAAACGAATTTCTACTCCTTCTTTTTCTGCTAATTTACGGGCAGGTTGAGAAGGCCGCACCTGAAAACCAACAATAATGGCATCAGAAGCAGCAGCCAGGATAACATCCGATTCGGATATTTGTCCGACTCCTTTGTGAATTACATTTACTTGGATTTGTTCAGTGGAAAGACGTATTAGCGAATCCGACAGTGCTTCTACCGAACCGTCTACATCTCCTTTTACTATCACATTCAACTGCTGGAAATTACCAATTGCGATACGGCGTCCGATGTCATCCAGCGTCAACAATTTTTGCGTACGCAAACCCTGTTCGCGTTGCAATTGTTCGCGTTTCGTAGCAATTTCTCTTGCTTCCTGTTCGGTTTCCATCACATGGATAACATCTCCTGCCTGAGGAGCGCCGTTCAATCCCAAAATTAACACCGGCTCCGACGGTCCGGCTTCTGTAATTCGTTGATTTCGTTCGTTGAACATCGCTTTGACACGGCCATGATGCGTACCGGCTAAAATAACATCACCCATTTTTAGTGTTCCGTTTTTTACCAGCATCGTTACCACATAGCCACGACCTTTATCTAAAGAAGATTCTATCACCGAACCTACAGCGCGTCTTTTCGGATTCGCTTTCAGTTCCAATAATTCAGCTTCCAATAATACTTTTTCCAGCAATTCCTGCACACCGTCGCCTCTTTTTGCGGAAATGTCTTGAGATTGATATTTTCCACCCCATTCTTCCACCAAATAATTCATACCGGCTAAAGTTTCTTTTATTTTTTCCGGATTGGCTCCCGGCTTGTCAATTTTATTAATAGCGAATATCATTGGAACTCCTGCCGCCGCCGCATGGTTGATAGCTTCAATGGTTTGAGGCATTACATTGTCGTCGGCTGCTACAATTATGATAGCAATATCCGTCACACTTGCACCACGTGCGCGCATAGCGGTGAAAGCTTCGTGGCCCGGAGTATCGAGAAAAGTGATTTTCCGACCGTCGGCCAATTCCACATTATAGGCTCCGATATGTTGCGTGATTCCTCCGGCTTCTCCGGCTATCACATTGGTATTCCGTATATTATCTAACAACGAAGTTTTTCCGTGATCCACGTGTCCCATCACTGTTACAATCGGTGGCCGTTGTACCAAATCTTCTTCGTTATCTTTTTCTTCTGTAATGGCTTCTACTACTTCGGCGCTTACATATTCCGTTTTGTATCCAAATTCGCCGGCAACGATATTGATGGTTTCCGCATCCAGTCGTTGGTTGATGGAAACCATGATGCCAATTGCCATGCAGGTAGATATAATCCGAACTACCGGCACATTCATCATGTTGGCCAAATCGTTGGCCGTAACAAATTCCGTGATTTTAATTACCTTGCTTTCTTGGACTTCCATTTCATGCTGTTCACTCTGACGTTGTGAAACGGCGTCTCTTTTTTCGCGACGGTATTTAGCGCCCTTTTTTTGACCTTTGTTGGTCAAGCGGGCCAAAGTTTCCTTGATTTGTTTTTGAACATCTTCTTCGCTTACTTCACTTTTTGAAACAGGTTTACGAAGTTTTAAACGAGGATTTTCGCTATTTTTTAGAACGACCGGCGGAACGCCTTTTTCAATATCTATTTTTTCTCGTTTGATGCGATTCCGCTTCTTTTTCTTAGCTTCATCTAAATCTGCTTTTTTAGTGAGAATGGGTTTATCCCGTTTTTCTACTTTGGTTTCTTCTTGGACCGTTTTTCGCTTTGCCGCCAAAGCTGCTTTCTTTTCCTTTTCAATTCGTTCTTTTTTCTTTTCTTCTTTGGTTTTTTTCTTTGGACGAGTAGAAAGGTTGATATCCGACAAATCTATTTTCCCAATAAGTTTAACCTGTTCGATACGAGGTTTTGTTAAGCGAAAAATTTCATCGCCGTTTATTTCTTCGGTTTCGGGACTTTCCCCTAATTCTCCCGTTTTTTCCACATCAAGTTCTTTTATTGCAGTATTTTCTTCAATTTCTTTATTTTCTGATTCTGTTTCTGATTCTGATTCTATTTCCGCTTCTATTTCAACATCTTCGGGAAGATCATTTTTTTCTTCAGTTGCATTAAGATCTACCTCTTCATCCGCAAGAACAATTTCAACATTTTCTTCTTCAAGATCTTCTTCAATTCCTGCAGGTATTTCTTTTTCCTCCTCCATTACAATTTTTGGTTCTACTTTCTTCTTCTCCAATGTTTCCAAGTCTAATTTTCCTTTCACAACTACTTTAGGCTTGTAATCTTCCGGAATTTCAATTTTTATTTCTTCCACTTTTTTAGGCTGGTTTTCATAACCTTCTACAGCCACACTTGTTTTCTTCTCTTTATGGTGACGCTCTTGGCTAATCTTTTCTGATTCTAATTTCAGATTTTTATCTTTGTTAAATTCCTTTACAAGAAGCTCGTATTCTTCATCGCTAATCTTTGTATTAGGATTAGCTTCAGCAGAAAATCCTTTTTTTTGCAGAAATTCTACCACTGTAGAAAGACCCACATTCAAATTTCGTGTTACTTTATTTAATCTAATAGGCATATAATAATTTATAATGTGCTGATACATGCTGATGTGCTAATATTCCGTGCAATTTCACCCATACATTTTCATATCAACACATGAACATATTGTTATTCTTCTTCAAATTCGGCTTTTAAGATTCTGAGTACTTCATCCACAGTACTTTCTTCTAAATCAGCTTTTTCTATTATTTCGTTTCGATTCATCGCTAAAACATTTTTAGCGGTATAGCAACTAATATTTTTCAGCGCTTCGATGATCCACATTTCAATTTCATCGGAAAATTCGTCCAGATAAATATCTTCTCCGTCAATATCTATATCTCTGAAAACGTCAATTGTATATTCGGTCAGCATACTTGCTAATTTGATATTTAATCCGCCTTTCCCGATTGCGAGTGAAACTTCTTCGGGACGGAGATATACCTCTGCTTTTTTCTCTTCTTCGCGAATTTTGATAGAGGAAATTTTTGCAGGGCTTAATGAGCGTTGGATAAACAAGGATATATTGGATGTATAGTTGATAACATCAATATTTTCATTGCATAATTCACGAACGATACCATGGATTCGAGCGCCTTTCATGCCGACACAAGCTCCTACAGGATCAATCCGGTCGTCGTAGGATTCTACGGCAACTTTAGCTCTTTCTCCCGGAATGCGGGCGATACGCTTGATCGTAATCAATCCGTCGTGAATTTCAGGAACTTCCAACTCAAATAAGCGTTGCATAAACAGGTTAGACGTTCGTGAAAGGATAATTTTCGGATTATTATTCAGGTTATCTACTTTTACAACTACGGCGCGACGGCTTTCATTTTTGCGAAAAAAGTCACCCGGTATTTGTTCGGATTTCGGAAGAATTAGTTCATTTCCCTCATCATCCAGTAAAAGGATCTCTTTCTTCCAAACCTGATATATTTCTCCGGAAACGATTTGTCCTACTTGATCTTTGTATTTGGCGTATAAAGTATCTTTTTGCAATTCCATTATTTTGGAAGCCAACGTCTGACGAAGATTCAAAACCGCACGGCGACCAAAACCTGCAAAATCAACAGCATCTGTTATTTCTTCACCGACTTCGTAATCAGGGTCTATTTTTTGAGCTTCCGTCAATGAAATTTGCAGATTGGAATCTTCCAATTTGTCGTCGGGAACAACTTCTCTGTTCCTCCAAATTTCAAAGTCTCCTTTGTCCGGATTAATAATAATATCATAATTTTCGTCGGATCCGAACATTTTGCTTATTACATTCCGGAATGCTTCTTCCAGCACACTGATCAAGGTCATTCGATCTACATTTTTGTTCTCCTTAAAGTCCGCAAATGTTTCAATCATACTTGGTTCATGTCTTCTTCCCATACGTTTTTTTACTTGAATCTAATTATGTTTTTTGTATATTTAATCTCATGATAAGTAAACGTTAAATCTTCTTTCTGTAAGATTTTTCGTTTAGAACCTTCCGGTTTTACCTGTTTTTCTATCGTTAGAACGATTGTATTTTCATCGGCGTCTTTCAGGATACCGGTATATTTTTTCCTTTCTTTCAGAAGGATTTCTACTTCGTTTCCGATATTTTTTTTATATTGCCGAAGCATTTTAAATGGTTGAGCAATTCCGGTCGAACCCACTTCCAATTCATAGTCTTCGATATTCCGGTCGAATTGCGACTCAATATATTTGCTCAAAGCAATACAATCATCAATGCTAACGAACCGATCGCCATCGATTTCCACTACAATTCTATCATCCGGCTGAATCGTTGCTTCCACCAAATATTTATCCGAATTTTTCAGATATTCTTCTATCGTACAACGTAGTTTACTTATTTCCACAAATTTTATTTCTAATTAGAAAAACAAAAAAGAGAGGCTTTAGCCTCCCTCCTCCTTAATTCGGCTGCAAATATAATATTTTATCTATTTAATACCAAATAAATAGGGCAAATATTTTTAAAAACAGCAACAAAAGAAGATAGATACCGGCTTAAAAGAGGTTTTTTAAAGAATATTTAAATACACTTTTGTCCGGTAAATCAAAGGACACTTATGTTTTATCGAAGATGACGGATGAAAAAAAATAAAAACACATTACCCAATCATAAGACACAGATGTACATTGATTTTTAGATAATGTCCTAATTATAATTGATGTTGTTTTATTTCTTCTATAACTTTATTTCCCAGGTTGTTTTTTTCTTCTATATGTTGCAAAAGCGATGCCACAAACGTATTTTTTTCAAAATTACCGCGAACCTGTTCAAAATCCAAACGCTGTTCATCGTTATTTCCGTCGGCGCCAAAACCGGTACGGGAACTTAATGAAAATTCTTTCTTGGCATCTTCGTAAAGAATTTTGTCCAAACTTATCACCGCTTCTTTCCAATCTTCTATGATACGGATAATATCCTCAGTAGTAATTGTTTCGATAGTTAACTTGTAATACGACTGAATTTTATCCCAAGCCCAAGTCCATTCGTAAGAGTAGTAATTTTTATGTACATTTTCGATGAATGCGTTGATTTCCTTCAATTTGGAAATTCTACCTAACTCAATGTTATCCAATAATTTATCTACTATTTGTTCGGGTATCAAAACGCCTGCGATATCACGCCAATCGCCTAATCCCAAATCATTGTCCGGTTTAAGCCGGCCGCGAATGTCATTCAGAGAAGAAGTATGATTTTCCAGCCTGGAAATAAGCGAATTACCTAAAAATTTCCGAATGGCTTTATCGTATAAATCCAATCCTTTTTTTAACGCCGGATTATTTATTTTACAACTCTGATAAGTATACGTATCGGAAGTTCTGCCGCAGTGTTCCTGCAAGCCTTTTAGAATTTTGACTCCTTTAAACATTTTCTGGACAGTGTACGGACTTAAAAGATTAAAATTAATCTGATCCAATTTATTCGGATCTTTCCGTTTGTCCCGCTTCGGAAATTTTTGTGCATCCCGTATTGTTCCTATACTTTTCAGGTTAACGCCGGGGACTAAAACAGTTTCGTCTTTACTTTCAATTAAATAAGAAAACGGTAACTCGGAAGTGTCCGAGTTGCGATAATGACGTCCCATAATCAAAGAGAAAGCGCCGATTTTAGCCGGCCAAAGGATATATGAATCGCTGGTTGTTTTTCCTCCTCTTTCGATTATTCCTTGATGGATAGGTCCAAGTTTATACATGTGGTTGCTTTGATTCGAACCGGATCCTGCGTTCATGAACGAAAACATTCCGGCAATCAACAATGTGGATTTATGGTGAGTCACCGTGTATGGACCGGCAAAGATAGCGCACGCTTCGCCGTTTTCCCCTTGGCAGTTGCTGAAAAACAAGGAATCGCCGGCAGAATAGGAATGGCCTAATTGACAGGCTTGACCGATAAAACAACGGGTAAGCATCGCATTGTCGTCTATTTTTGAACCGGAACAGATAATAAAGTCTTCCGCAATTACGCCATGTCCGATATGAACCGGATCATATTCATTGCTATTGATACTTCCGTTTTCCAAGCGGCAAGCGCCTTCTATTTCCGCATTATTTCCAATACGTACATTTCGAATTAGACTAACTTCATTTATGAAAACATTATCGCCGATTGTTCCTGTTTCCGATGCATGTTTCTGGGAATAAAAATCGATCATCCGGTTCAATTGAGCGATTAATTCGGGACGATGGCGGTAAAGCGCCAGAATGTAAGCGACATGAGCAGAAAGTTTATCATTGATTTTTACTTCTCGTCCTCCTGTTTCATTCAAAACAGCAACTTCTATTCCATTACCGAAAGTAGTTCTTTTATCTACCAAAATACGATCTACATTTTGGATGATTGTATTGCTGCCTATTATATAATTAGCAATATAATTTTGGATATTTTCAATTAACACGTCATCAGCCAGTTCGCAATTATGAAGCGTTGCGTTGTAAATACCCGAATGTTTTTTTATTCCACCGGCTAATGTAAATACGGTGTTAAATTTTCCCAATTTAATATTTCCGGAGAACCTTACATTACTTACATACTTTGTATCAAAACCGGTATTTACTTCAACAAAGTTCCAATTTTCCGCCTTACAGTTTTGAAATTCCAAGACGGCGATTTCCTCTTCTGATAGTTTTCTGTACATGGTGTATTTTTTAGAGTCTATTCTTCTTCTAATTCTTCATATTCTTGATAAAGAAAGTCATTATACGGAAATCGTTGAATATGGATTTCTTTTACTTTTTGATAGATTAATGCTTTCAATTCGTCTATATTTTGTTTTTTTTGTGCAGAGATAAAAACACAATTTTCATTTAGCTTGTTCATCCATGTTTTTTTCAATTCTTCCAAAGAGATATTCTCTTTGTTTTTTGGAGTTAAATCATCCTCCTCTTTTTCTAAATACGAAAAAGCATCTATCTTGTTGAATACGATGAAAGAAGGTTTGTTCTCTTTCGAGATGTCATTTAATGTTTGAGTTACCACTTTCAATTGTTCTTCAAAAGCCGGATGAGAAATATCCACCACATGCACCAACAAATCGGCTTCCCGCACTTCATCTAAGGTGGATTTGAACGATTCGATTAATTCGGTAGGCAGTTTACGGATAAAACCTACCGTGTCGGACATAAGAAAAGCCAGATTATCAATGGTTACCTTGCGAACGGTAGTGTCTAATGTTGCAAAAAGTTTATTTTCAGCAAATACATTCGATTTGCTCAACAGGTTCATTATTGTTGATTTACCAACATTGGTATAACCAACTAAAGCCGTCCGAACCATTTTTCCTCGATTTTTTCGCTGGTTTGCTTTTTGTTTATCAATTTCTTTGAGGTCTTCTTTCAATTTGGATATTTTATTTAAGATAATTCGGCGGTCGGTTTCCAATTGCGTTTCACCGGGACCACGCATTCTAAAACCGCTGCTTCCTCCTCCGCTCTGCCGTTCCAAGTGCGTCCACAGACGAGTTAAGCGCGGAAGCATGTAGTTGTATTGCGCCAATTCCACCTGTGTTTTTGCATGAGCCGTTTGCGCCCGTCCGGCAAAAATATCCAAAATCAAACCGGTACGGTCCATTATTTTGATTTTCAATTCGGCTTCCAGATTTCGCAATTGTTTTGGAGAAAGTTCATCATCAAAAATAATCATTCCGACTTCATTGTCTTCATTTTCAACATATTTTTTTATTTCTTTCAGTTTTCCCGAACCTACAAAAGTAACCGGATGCGGATAATCCAATCGCTGTGTAAACCTTTTTACAACCTGAATACCGGCAGTACTTGCCAAAAAATTCAATTCATCGAGATACTCTTTCGATTTTGTTTCGTTCTGCTCAGGAGTTATCAACCCGACTAGTATTGCATTTTCCGTTTGAATTTCGGTAATTATAAAATCTTTCATTTAAAAATCAAACTATTATATTGGACAAAGATAATATCTTTCAACTTTTTTACAATGAATATTGTTTCTAAAATAGAAACCTTTATTAATTTATTAACTAAAAAGAGATGAAAATGAGACCTAATATATTATCAATAGTTATTATAATCCTGATTTGCAGTATAAGTTCTTGTAAAAATAAAAAAACGGAAGAATTGAATCTCCCGTATATTTCATCAAGTCCTCGTGTGTCATTCAATTGGGCGAACACTTATTATGGTATTGTTCCCTGTAAAGACTGTTTCGGAATAGGTGTCGAAATTACGTTGAATACCGATTTGAGTTATACGATGAGAAGAACTTATTTGGAGGATTCCTCTGCCGTAAAAAATCCTCCTGCGCCTCTAATTGATTCAGGTACTTTTGTGTGGAATAAGACCGGTACTGAAATTTCCTTGAACAATATAAAAGGAAAGGTTGATTTTCAACATTTTATAGTCAAACAAGATAAACTCATTTTATTGAATATTAGAAATAGAGTGTATTTGGAAACAAATATTCGTGATTATACGCTATTTAAAGTAGAAGCCGATACATCTAATTTGTTTGATAGACAATGGGATTTAGTGGAAATTATGGGAAAACCGGTCTCTTTTTCAGGAGTACATAGCAATAGAGCATTTATTTATTTTAAATCGGACGGAAACGTTTACGGGAATTTAGGTTGTAATGCATTCTATGGTACATATACTTTACAAAGTGGCGGCAGAATACAATTTTCAAACCTGACGAATACGTTTAAAATCTGTCACAATATGCAAATAGAAGAAGTATTTAAACAAATATTGATTGTGGCGGATAATTATTTTCTGGACGAGCATGAGTTGATATTGAATAGAGCGAGAATAAATCCATTAGCGAGATTTGAAACGGAAGAACAAGAGTAAAATACAAAGGCGCGATTAATAAATGAGGGTGTTAAAAATCAAATGCTATGTCATGAATAATAAGTCATTAGCATTAAAATTAAACACCTTATATATAATAACGACTCCAAATGTATTGTTTTGTATATATTTTTTATATAAATTTTATGAAAAATATATATTTTGTTCTGTGTCGTAATCCGAAAAATTCGTGTACTTTTGTGAAAAAAATTATATTATCGCTAATTTATAAATTTTATGAAAACATCTTTTTTTAATAAGATCTTGTTCTATTTCTTTATTTCTGGAAATTTATTCTGGATTTCCTGTATAGACAAAAACGTAGATTTGAACAATTTGTCTAATGAAATGTCGCTCGGAGGAGGCTTTGCTTTCCCTGTTTTTAAAGAAAGCCGGTTAGATGTCTATAAATTGCTTGAGCACTACGAACCCGACAATGCGAATAAAGTAACAATTGATACCGATGAAAATAACGATATTCTCATCGCTTATGATACGGTATTCAGGTATGCTGTGGATGAATTAAATTTCGATTTTGAGATGTTTACCGGCCAACTGAACATGGGAATTACCCAACTGTTTGAAGGCACTCCTATTGAACAGATTCTGCCCGGATTGGAACTTTTGGGATTAGGAGAAGTAACTCTTACAGAAGATATAATTACTGAAAAGGAAATAAATTATTCTTACGACATAAATAGCGATCTGAGTACCGGATCGCTTGAAAATAAACAAACACTTAGTCGTATAAACTTTCTAAATACGGATATCATTATTACAATTGAACCTTCGTTCGAAGTTAAGAATACGGGCGTCTTGGTTTTAGAAATAAAAATACCCGGTATGGATGAAACGCTGAAAATTGATGTTAAGCCGGGAGAGGGAAGATCCGAGTATATCGCCAATGAAGATAATAAAGACTTTAATGTGAATGCCGAAGGCGATTTTCAGTTTACATTTAAGGTGCGAGGGGACAATACAACGAAAGTCAAAACCGGTGATGATATCGTTTGCAGCATAGCATTTGAAAGCCGTGACGAAAAGCCGAAATATATTGCGTATGGCTGGTTTAATTATTCTCGTTATGAGCAAGTAAAAGCAGATACCCTGATTGCAAACTTGTACGACTATATCCCTGAAATAGATAGTACTTTCTTGCTTATAAAAGACCCTCAATTCGTGTTTGAAGTGCGCTCTTCTTTAGGTGTTCCTCTTGAGTTTGGTCTGGATAGCATATACACAGAGACTCATAACAGTGGCAGCGAAACTTTTAACCGTTCCAAATCCAAACCGTTTTCCATTAAGGCGGCAGGTAAGCATGGGGAAACAGCTATTACGGAACTCGCCCCAATTGGGAACTCATTTTTCCAGGAAGAAGGTACGGAAATTTCAAAATTTATTCATACAGACTTGAATGCATTGAGATTTTTCTATAGTTTTATTGCTCCGGAAAAAGATCCGAAAAAAGACCCCATCCAATTTATATCATCAGATGCTAAAGTAGATATATATGGTAGGTTAAAAGTACCTTTAGCTTTTGATGCGGGTAGCAGACTATGCTATCGCGATACAATCGCATTAGAAGACTTCGACACGGAATCTTTAGAGGATATTTCGTCTTTAGAACTACAGTTCAATTACATCTGCCATCTGCCGATTGGTTTTTATATAGATTTATACCTGCTCGACGAATCCTACCATAATATATTGGAAGAAAATAAAATATACCAGTCGGTAACAATAGAGAAAGCTGCAACCGACGCCGACGGAGTAGTAACTGAAGAAAAGACAGGTAAATTTTCACTCAAATTCAACAAAGATACGGAAACTTCCATCACTAAATTGAAAGACGCCAAATACTTATTATTCAACTATCGAAGCGTAAAAACGAGAGCGGAAGGAGAAGCGATACGATTGAAAGCAAACGACTATTTATCAATTAAAATGGGAGTTGTAATAGACGGAAAATTAATAGTGAATAACCAATAACATATAACATTTGTAACATGAAACAAAATCAAATAAAACACAGTATTGCCATATTGATTATGGTCTTTTGCAGTAATGTATTTGCACAGCAAACGAACACTCTTTATTTTATGCAGGGAATACCTGAAAGAAGTGCATATAATCCTGCTTTTCAATCGCCGTATGATTTCTATATAGATCTGCCGGTTATGCCCAATGTCAGGTTCGGCATCGGAAATAATTCTCTTATTTTCGATGATATTATATTCTCTAAAAACGTTAATGGACGAGACAGTACGATGACGTTCTTGCATCCGTTGGCGATGAAAGAAAGAGAGAATTTTTTCAAATCGTTGCGTAAAACAACCCGTATCAATGCGGATTTTGCACTCAACATATTGGGTTTTGGTTTTAGAAGCGATAAAAATTACTTTACATTTGATATATCCCAAAAAGTGGATGCAGGAGTATATTTACCAAAAGATTTATTCAAACTGTTGTTGTATGGCACGGGCGAATCCGGTAAATTTAATTTAAGTAAATTAGACGTTAATGCTTCTATCTATACGGAATTCGGAGTGGGTTATTCCCGCCGGATAAACGATAAGTTAACCATCGGGGGAAAATTGAAATACCTGATTGGAGAGTTTAACGTGAATACTAAGATCAAAAAATTTGAGATTAACGCAGACATAGAAAAATGGAAAGTCGATGGTATCGCTACGATTAACGGCTCTTTTCCGGCAATTGTGGATACGAAAAAACTTTTTAAGGACGATGCAAACGATCCGAATAAAGAAATTTTAGATTTTAAAAATATAGGCAATGCCATCGGTGACTTTGGATTCAAAGAATTGAAAATTGGCAATTTGTTTTCAAATTACGGCTTTGGCCTGGACTTGGGCGCCACTTACCAACTATTGCCTCAATTGCAATTGTCGACGGCGGTTACCGATTTGGGATTTATCCGCTGGAACAATAATACGATCAATGCAAATATCGCTAAAGACTATACATTTGAAGGTATAGAATATGTTGTTGGAGAGGATGAAGACGATGTAACAGACCATTTAAATGAAGAGATTGATAAACTCAAAGACTTGTTTATCAATGATAATAAAAAAGGAGCAAAGGGAAAAGCGTATACCACTTCATTATCTACCCGTTTCAATGTCGGAGCGGAATATAGTATCTTGAACGATAAAATCGGTTTTGGCTTATTGTCATCAACGCTTTTTGCTAATAAAAGCGCGTTTACGGATTTGACGGCTTCAGCCAATTTCCGTCCTTGCTACTGGTTCCATCCGACGATTAGTTATTCTGTTTTAGATGGAAGATTCAATACTATCGGATTTGGAGCGCAACTGAAAGTAGGCATGTTCAACATGTATATGGCTATCGACAAAATTCCGTTCTCTTTTACCAAAGACTATTATATTCCGAAACAAATAACCGGCACAAATGTTCAAGTAGGCATGGTTTGGGTTTTCGGCGATTCCAGAAGTTGGAAAAACAAAGATAATGACAACGATGGCGTAAAAAATAAGAAAGATAAATGTCCGTATACACCGGTTGGTTTTTGGGTAGATACTTACGGATGTCCGTTGGATGACGACAAAGACGGAGTATTTAATGAGATTGATAGATGTCCCGATACGCCGGTCGGTGTTCTTGTTGACGAATGGGGTTGCCCGAAAGATACCGACGGCGACAGCGTTCCCGATTATTTGGATAAATGTCCGGGAACTGCGGTGGAAGCTTATGGACTGGTTGATGAAAACGGATGCCCGAAAGATACCGACGGCGACGGTGTTCCCGATTACTTAGATGAATGTCCGACAGTGAAAGGAACGATAGAAAACAAAGGATGCCCCGTTGTAAAAGAAGCTGTTAAAAAAGTCTTCGAAAAAGCTTTACAAGGCATTCAATTCGAAACCGGAAAAGCATCTATTAAAAAGACTTCTTTCCCAGTATTGGATCAAATTATAACAATCATGAAAGAAAATCCGGATTACTTGTTGATAATTAACGGACATACCGATAATGTCGGTAAACCGGATAAAAACTTGATATTGTCGGAAGATCGAGCTAACTCCGTACAGAATTACTTGATAAAAGGCGGTATAGATCCGTTCCGTTTATCGGCTAAAGGGTATGGCGATACTCAGCCGGTTGTCGAAAACACAACGAAGGCAAACAAAGCTAAAAACCGGCGCGTAGAATTTATTGTGAAATTTGAAAAATTCGAACAGGAATAAGGTAATATTAAATTAAAGAAGAAAGACAGAGATTGAAAAGACTGTAAGGCAGTTTGTTTGATCTATCTCAGGCAGATCGTTCAAATCTCTGTCTTTCTTTTTTTGTCTTAAGATCTTTATATTTTTATATCTCATGAAAAGAACAGTTTATTGTTTATTTTTTTTATTTAGCATCGTATCGTTGAATGTACAAGTTGTTGCGCAGTCGACTATTTTTGATTTTACAGTAAAAACCATCGAAGGAGTAGATTTCCCGTTGTCCGGTCTCAAAGGAAAAAAAATAATGATAGTCAACGTGGCTTCTAAATGCGGCCTTACGCCTCAATATGCACAATTGCAAGAATTATATGAGCAATATAAAGACAAAAATTTTGTGATTATCGGTTTTCCGGCAAATAATTTCGGCGCTCAAGAACCGGGAAGTAATGAAGAAATCAAAGCATTTTGTACCGCTAATTATGGAGTGACATTTCCGATGATGGCAAAAATATCGGTTAAAGGCGAAGACATTGCGCCTCTTTACTGTTGGTTAACTATGAAAACAGAAAACGGAGTTTCAGATGAAGAGGTGACATGGAATTTTCAGAAATTTTTGATTGATGAACAAGGTAGATGGGTCAAATCCATTGCACCGAAAGATTCTCCTCATTCGGAAGAAATCATAAATTGGTTGAATGGAGATTGATCCGTAATTTTTATTTTTACATCAGTGGAGCAAACAGTCGCATGATAGATTCAATCAATTTTTTCCATTTGCTGCGTTTAATCCACTTATTATAGTTAATTTCTTTACAATGTTTTAGTTCGTCGAAAAAGATTTTTTTGTTTTGTATGGCTAAATCTGTGTCATACATATAGCAATTGATTTCGAAATTGGTTTCGAAACTTCTGTAATCCAGATTACAAGACCCAATCACAGAAATATGGTCGTCAGCGACAATCGTTTTGGCATGTACGAATTTATCTTGAATTTCATAGATCCGCATTCCGACTTTCAATAGATTCTCATAATAAGAACGGGCGGCTGGGTCGATATAAGAAGAATCCGATTTTTGCGACACCATTAAGCGAACGTCTACCCCACTCAAACAAGCTATTTGCAGTACTTCAAACAAAGTTTCGGTAGGGAGAAAATAAGGTGTTTGGAAATAAATATACTTTTTGGCGCTTAATACAATGCTGATAGTTGCCTGTAAAAGATTGGAATACTCACTAAAAGGCCCGCTGGTCACAATTTGCATCAAATTGCCGGTATATATTTTTGTTTCAGGAAAATATCTCTTTGTATCCGTCCAATGTTTTCCCGCAGAATACCAGTCGATCATGAAGTTTGCTTGTAAACCATGAGCGCCCATACCTACTATTCGTAAGTTTCTGTCCAGCCAATGAGGGTCGATGGAATAATCATTCGCTACATTCGTTCCGCCGATATATCCGGTATTTCCATCAATTACAACCAATTTGCGATGATTTCGGTAGTTAATTTTACTGCTTTGCAACAAAGGATACCGCGTTTCCATCAAAGAGGCAACTTGAACTCCGGCTCCACACATTTCGTAATAAAATTTTCGAGACACTTTCCAGTTGGCTACGTTATCGTAAATAAAACGAACGTTTATGCCTTGTAAGGCTTTTTTCATTAGTACGGTTTTTACCAATTTTCCTGTTTCATCATTATTGAAGATAAAAAATTCAATGTGAATGTGATCTTTGGCGTTTTCCATATCCTCCAGTAAAACATTGAACATTCTTTCGCCGGAAGTAATGATTTCTACTTTGCTTCCTTGAAGGACAGGAGAGTGATTGTTACTTTTCAGTAAATTGATAAGATTGGCATAGTTGGGTAATATATCTACATTTTTATCATTTACTAATTCTTTGAAACTCAAATTCTTAATCTTGTCGTAATATTTCCGCGTCACAAATCGCTGTTTGCGGGTGTCTTGTCCGAAAATATAATAAAGCAGCAAGCCGGCAAAAGGAACAAAAATCAACACGGTAAGCCATGCGATTGTCTTAATAGGATGTCGATTTTCAGTGAGAACAATAAGTGCGGTCCCTATTATCAATAGGAAATAAATGATATAACTGATGGACTGGATAACAGAAATATGTTCCATTATATATTATATATTCAACTATTGTACCGCAAAAGTACATGAAAATTTTTAATTTACGCACAAGTGAACAAAAATAGATAAAAGAAGATAGATGAGATGCGAAATGTATAATAGCGATATAGAAAGGTTTTCTAACTCTTAAAAGTCCTACAGGAAATTCACATTTAAATTAACCGTATGCTTTTAGCATACGGTTAATAATACGTCTCGTTCTAAAAAAAGAGAACACGATTGTCAGTTAATAATCATTTTTTTAACATAAATTTTTCCCGAATTTACTTTCTTTATTTTCACCAGATACAAACCTTTCGAGAAGTTCGAAACATTTATCAGACAATTATTTCTATCAAAAGTTTGTTTGGAATCATAAACTATTCTACCAAAAAGATCACTAATTGTAACTTTTTCTATTTCAATATTTTCCGATTCGATCTTAACAAAATCATCCGCAGGATTCGGAAAGAGATTTATGTAGTTTTCATCAGATATTACCGGCGGAATACCGAGTTTGCCGGTGGAAATCGAAACTTCTTTCAGACGGAAATAATCTGCGGTAAAAGCAAAAGTATAATTACCGGCCTGTTTAATCGAAAATTCGTGAGTAACCGTTGTGTCGTTCGACACATATAAATTTTCTTCAAAACCAATTGTATCGGTCCATTTGGAAGGTTCAATTCCCGGTTCACCCATTTGAATTAGATAGTATCCGTAGAAGTACATGTTAAACATTTCAAGGTACATACCTGCATTAAATGTTTGCGACAGAGTATAATCTCCGGGCTGCAACTCAACACATTTTGAAATTAACGGAGCATCAAACCATTTCGGTGTATAGTAACCGTTCTCGACGCTCCAGTCGCCTGCCGTCAAAACAATCCAGTCATTCACGTTGTTTTCATTCGAAAAATTCGATGTATAGGGCAAAGTGGTTATTGGAACGGTTTTTTCAACCGAAACGACACTTGTGTCGTTGCTGTTTGTAATCTGATTAACTAAAACGCCGGCAACGGTTAATGTATGCTGTCCAACAGCCGATAGATCAAGATTATCAAGGAAAACGACTGTTCCACTACCGGCGGCAAGCGGCTCGTTCACTGTTTTTGTTTGCCAAGGCCCATTATCAACGTTATAATTCAGGTCAAAAGAAGCAATGTCAGCCGCAATGTTACCTATATTGAAAACTATAACAGAAGCAGAATCAGATAATTCACAGGAAGGATAACTCTTGAAGATTGTTTGAAAAAGATATAAATCAGGCTGAGGCGTTAAAGTTCCCGCATCGATTTTCACATCATCAACAATCAATCCCCACATATCGGGATCCGAAGCTGCCTGAAACGCAAAATAGTAATCACCGGCAGTTGGATTGTTAAAATTAACAATATTTTTCAACAAAATTTCATTGGTTACCGTAAAATTCGCCAAAAGTGTCATTGAAGCAATATCCGGAGAAACGCCATAATAAACGTTCAACACTTCAGGAGATTGTTCCGATATTCCTTGTTGCAAAAACGAGAGATAATAATTCCCTGCATCCAAATGATACGGACGAGAGGTTCTTAGCCAGTCATCACCTCGTCTATCAAATGCATACATATATAATGCCAGATAATTTTCAATATAGTCTGCATCATAAATAACCCACGGTATCCAAGTTCCGCTACCGAATTCATCCGTTCCGTTCCTGTCGATTACGACCCAATTCGATAAATCAGAATCAAATGTATCGTAAAAAGGCAATGTTCCGACAACTGTGTGTTCTCTACTGATAATCAGCGAATTATTTGAATTGTCAAATTCATTTGCAATCGCTGCACGCGCTTCGATTGTGTGCTTTCCTACGAGGGAAAAATCGGCTGTTGCAGTAAAAGTATATGTCAAAAACTCGCCCATATCAAGCGTAGAATCGGCGGGCATTGTAAATGATTCGAGAATTTCGTTTTCGTTGTCAATCTTTACGTAAAAATCAATTGTTGTAAGCGATTGATTACCGACATTTCTAATCGTAAATGTAATCGGCTCATTGGCTGTCAATTCGGCGGAACTTGGTGTTGTTTCCAACGTAACTGCCTGAATTTCAAATGGTGGAATTTCGATTAACGTCAGGTATGTCCAAGACGAATAATCGAAAAAATAAATCCATTTATCTTCACAAATCAGATTATCTTTCAAAGCCTCCGGCGCAGGATTAAAAAAACCGTAAGCGGGGTTATAATAATAAATAGAATCGATACCTGCAAAAATGAGATCAAATGTATTTTGATTATTTAAATCAATGGATATTGTTTCCGTTTGATTGACCAATCCTTGCGAATAATCAAGTGTCGGCGCTGCATTTGAGGGGATTTTGGCATACAAATTGTCGTAGAAATCGATCAACTGTTGTCCTCCATTTGCAAACAGATTCCAAATGGCATCCATAGAACTGTTGTTCGATCCGTCGACAGCAGAGTTGTCGGCAATCAAGACTTGCGTTCTACTGCCCATTGTTTCGGTCTTTTCACTGCCAGGGTCTGCAATCGAAACGATAATCATAGCTGTAGGAACAGTCTGCGAAAAATTTGGTTTTACCTTGCCGTGAAGTCGGCTAAAATCAGTATTCTTATCAGCAATTTTTACGGTACAGTTTTTTGGAATGCCGTTTAAACTAGCTTTTTGCACCGGTACTATTTGCTGTTTTTTAGATTTTTGAAGAATTTGTTCTTTCAAGGTGTTTGAATTTTGCTTTTGATTCAAAATAGCACGCTTTGAGTGCGTTTGAGCGATACTCGATACATTAACAATAATAGTTAACAAAAAGAACAATAGCAGGTTTTTCATAATAAAAAAAGCGATTATTAGTTAATAAAAATATAAATTAAAAATTTCATATATCAGGTAATATGTTAATTTTTAATACGTTAAATAAAAGAATAACATCACCTGTATATGAAGCCGCAAAGATAGTGAAAAAGCAGAATATAAAGTGAAAGAAGCAGGAAAAAGTTTTTCTGCCAATTCTTAATTTATGCAAAATGTTTTGGCGTGAAGATAGACATAAACATAGGCAAGGGAAGACAAAGAGACGTCTTGTAATCTTTTAGGTCTATTGTCTTTTGTAATTTCAACTAAGAAATGCAACTTTAAAGTAAGAAAAAAAGTACCAATCGGGGCATGCCCAGTCGTATTCGGAAGACCGCAGGCCTTCCTTTCTCCATTTTTCATTCTCCATTCTTAACTCTTAGTTGTTTATCATCAGTTCGTTTACATTCTAAGGAACGATTACTCTATCAATAGTCCGTTTACAAATCCCTATATTTGCGCCAAATGACATTTTAAGCGTTCTTTGAAATAATGACAAAAATAGCAGGATATCGTATCTTTGTTGGTTGCTTCCGGAGGTCAAAAAACGAGTCATCGCTTATATTGAACAAGACTGGTCGCCTCAGCAAATAATGGGCCGGCTAAAACTCAAAGGTTTGCCATCGGTCAGCCATGAAACTATCTATAAAATCATTCGGCAGGACAAGGAAAAGGGTGGCTGTTTGTATAAACATACGCGACACCGTTTGAAGCACAGAAGACGATCCATAGCCACTAAAATACCGATTAAAATCGGATATCTATCGACCAACGGCCTGAAATAGTGGATACTAAAGAACGTTTTTGCGACTGGGAGATGGATACTATTGTTGGTGAAAATAATAAAGGGGCCGTTGTGACAATCGTCGAAAGAAAAACGGCCTTTATGATGATGGAAAAAATGCAGTCCGGTAAAAATGCAAAGCAATTGACTAAAGCGGTGACAAGAATGTTATGGGCTTACAGTAAACAAGTACATTCCATTACTGCTGACAACGGAATTGAATTTGCAGACCATCAAAACATTGCAAAGACGCTTAAAACGCAATTCTTTTTCACTCATCCGTATTCTTCATGGGAAAAAGGGCTTATCGAAAATACAAACAAACTTATCAGACAATATATCCCTAAAAAAGCAAATTTCAATAATTTTAATGACAAGCAAATCAAAGAGAAACAATATGAAATCAATAATAGACCCAGAGAAAAATTAAATTTTTATTCCCCTAAAGAAGTTTTTTTCCTAAATTTGCAATAATAAGTTGCATTCACATATTGAATCTACACTTTTTATTTTTTATTTCAAAAAAATCTCACTATTTTTGTGCGGTTTTTAAACAATATTATCAATTTTTCATAAAGAAACAGATATT
>JAIRLY010000004.1 GCA_031259075.1 Dysgonamonadaceae bacterium
TACATTTGTATTTTGGCAATCGGGGCAATGGAGGGTAATTTTTATTTGCATTTACAAAAATACTAATTCATCCCTGACTGCCAAATATTTACAGCAGCATACTTTTTACATCACCACCACATTTTTAATCGGCGAAAAATGTGGCAATTAAGTGTCGTTGATTGGCTGAATATAACACTGTCTGTCTGCGGTTTACATTGTGCAAATAACTCATATGAGAAGTAATTTTACAAACTTAAAATGCGAGTGTTGAAGCGTATAGCGAGGAATTGCGGAATAAACAGGGCGTTGAGCTTCCATGTCGCCAGATACTCGTTCGAACCTTGCTGAAAGGATTGAGGGAAAGTATGAGTTGGCAGGGAGATAAACGGTCTGTCTTACCAAATCAGCTTCATTTCATATCCTTTTTTTACTGCTTCGGGAGTATTTTTGGCGTTGAGTTTGATAAGCAGGTTTTTTCGATAGGTACGAACGGTTTCTTCTTCGATATTGAGAAAAACGGCAATTTCTTTGGTGGTATAACCGTCAGAAATGCGTTTCAACACTTCTTTTTCGCGACTTGAAAGCCAGACGATTTCCTCGTATCTTTTGCTTTTCAGTAATATATCTATTTCTTCGCAAAGGAATCGTTCTCCGTTATTTACCATTTCTATACCCGCAAGCATTTCCTCGCTTTCGGAGTTTTTAAGGATATAGCCCCTCGCACCGTTGTGCAAAGCGCGTTTGGCAATGCTGAACTCATTGTATGTGGTCAGCATGATTATTTTCAAATTCGGATAAGTTTTTCTTATCTCGGCGCAAAAATCCACGCCGTCGCCGTCGGGCAACCCGATGTCGAGCAGCAACACGTCGGGAAGCTCTTCCGCCAATCCCGCGCGGCACGATTTCAAGCCGTAATATACTCCCGTTACACGAGCAATGCCCGATTCGTTTATCAGTTTGCTCAAGCTCTCTACTACCATCTTGTGGTCGTCCACTATTTGTACGGTTACCATAGCACGGTTATTACTTGGTTTTGATTTCTATGATTGTTTCCGTACCCTTACCCGGCGAAGAAACAACGTTCATTTTTCCAGCGCAGGAAGCAATACGGTCGTGAATGTTTTTAAACCCTATTCCTTCGGTAACGGATTTTTCATCGAAGCCGCAACCATCGTCCTCAACGGTAAGCGCAACATAATCTTCACTCCATACCAACTGCACATTGATGTTCTTCGCTTCCGAATGTTTGAGCGAGTTATTCACCAACTCGGCGGCGCAACAATAAACGATGTATTCCGTGCTTTTTTCAAGACGTTTCTCTTCGCCAAAGAAGTGAAACCTGACGTTGGGAAATTTGGCGGTAAAATCTTCCAACGCTGTTTTTAAACCCGATTGTAACGAAACGGGCATCAAGTTATGGGCTACCCTGCGGATTTCTTCAATACAACTGTCCAACCTGTCGGAAACGTTATACAGGTTCTCCGCATGGTTGGCAAGTTCGATTTTAGCCGCCGCAAGGTTCCCGCCGAGGCGGTCGTGCAAATCTTGGGCTAAGCCTGTCTTATCTTCCAAACGGAGCGCTTGATTGTGGAGCATTATATATTCCGGGCGGAAAAGGAAGTGTTTATGGCTGGGTTTATTATGGCATAGATATGGGACGGCGTCCTTTTATAATGACCTATACATCCTCAACCGACAGGAAAGAAATATCTTTGGCGGCAAGTACTGCCATTAGAGCAGGAAATTATGATTATACGAATGATCCAGCGAAAGTTATTGTTTACTTCGGGAATTGGACGGGAAGCAGTGTGTTTACATCACTGAATAATCTGAAGTTGATAACAAATAACAATGCGATTACTGAACAGATATATAACGGTATAAGCTTTCCGAACAATTGTTACAAGATGATCGTCTTCGGCAAAAACGGCGCGGGAAAACTTATCGGCAAATATGTGGGATATTCGGCCAACGGGAAGGCCTATAATTACTGGTGCATCGACCCCGAAAGTTCGTCTTTCGGAAAACAGGAAAGCAAAAACACTCCATATAATTAAATTCAAATAACGTCTTACTTAGGACTGGCAAACAATCTATGCCAGTCCTTTTTTATTAACTTAAAAGATATGTTTATGAATGAATTATTGGAAATAGAATTCTTTCGGCTTCTGACGGAAAATCCGTCGGAAGCTTCCAACGAAAAAATCCAAAACACCTCTGAACAATTTGTAGAACAAGTTGAACGCATCGACCCGTCCGAAACAGATTTCTCGGTTATTTTTCGGAGCAGGATACAAATTTATTGCGCAATCATTGCTTATTGTCTGGAGGCTATTGTGGAGCGTGATTTGCGACTTGATATGGATACCTATGAGATGTTGAGAATATTAAAACTTAATTTTTTTAGTGGACACTAGTGATGTTGCATAGAATTTAATTTGATATAAATTCAAACAGTTTCTATGAAAAAAATCTCTGTCAAAAATATACTTTTGCAGGCTAAAAAAGAGTAGATGGTTTTCGAGGCTGGAGACTTAAAAATAAAAAATAAAAATGACGAAAAAAAATAAAAATGAACCCGCCTTATTTTCCATTCGATACCGGTATGTTCGGCAACCGGAAGATTCGCCGGCTGATTCGCGCACATACACGCGCGCACGCGAAATAACACAGCCTCATTCAGGATGGGGGGGATATTCAGGTAAAAATAAATATCAACCTGGAAATAACCCCACCAACGGGGAGAAAGAGAAAAGAAAAAACTAAAAAAGAAAAAATATATAAAAAAGAAAAAACCAAAAAAGAAAAGAAACTAATTCGCGGCAACTGAGCCGCCAGATTGTGAACGACGACGAACTGCCCGGCGCCGGCTGCAAACATCATCAGCCACCCGAAAAAAAATCACTATAATGCCCCGGGTAAACCATTATAGCGCTTTGGATAAAGCAGTATAATGCTTTTAGCAAACCGCTATATTGGTTTACCGAAGGCGCTATATTGGTTTTTTTAACAGTTACGGGGATAAACCGTATTTACCGACATCAAGGGACATCAACCGACAACAAGGGACAACAAGGGACAAACGGTTTTCTGGCGGTTGTATATTTGCACCGTCAACGATTAGTAACTTCAAAATTTCACAACTATGGCATTAAAATTCAAGAAAATAGCGCGTAAAGCGCTCAATGGCGACGAAAAGGGAGCCATCCTGCGCGAAATGCGGCAAAACGTGTCGTTCGGCTACCCGCGGTTCATGCACGAACGGCGCATCGACCTGATCTGTATCGACGAGGAACGCAGAGAGCAGGAAAAAGCCGCGCAGCCGGTGCATAGAATCCTTAATGAAACGGCATTGATAAAAAAGAAAAGGCGCCTTTCTGAATGAGGCGCCTTCTATGGGTATATAGCGTATTTGATTAGTCCTGGTGGCGCCACTTTAAAAAGACTTCAAAATTGGAAAATCACTGAAATACAGACGTTTCAGGGGTTTTTCTTTTTCTCAAAATCCCACTTTTCCGGCAAAATCAGGCGGTTTCCTCGGGCTAATTCGTGTACATTTTTGGTCGCGAAAAAATTGTCCACGAATTGCGCTTTAAGTCACTGGTTGTCTTATCGTTTGGAAATCAAACGGCAGTTTCCCGGACTGATTCCAGTGTTGGACTGGGTTAGCGTTCATCGACTTGTCGGGACTAAAGCCCGAACATCTCGTTGAAGATAATCAGGGCAATTTGTGGATTCGTTCTGAAGGAAATTGCCGATTGCTGCGGAATCAAGAAAACCTGATGTTCGGTTACGAGTTGAAGCCAATGGCAGACAACCGTGTCATACAGTTTGCCACACCTGAAAAGGCATTGCTCGATTGCGATTTTTTTAATAATGCGAAATGCGTATTTCGGAACAGACGGTTTTAGAACAAGGGATTGGAATTAAACACCCGTAAATTTTACCGTCATAAAAATTCCCGCTAATTTATTTTGCAAAATTCTAAATTTCGCCTAATTTTGCAACGGTGGTAAATTTTACCACTGTAAAATGCAGGTTATGAAATTCTATAATCGGACAGACGAAATTACCCTGTTGCAGCGAACAAAAGAACAGGCATACAATGACCACTCTAAGTTTACGGTACTTACCGGACGGAGACGTGTTGGCAAGACTTCTCTTATTCTGAAAGCTCTTGAAAACGAGACCGTAATCTATTTGTTTGTCAGCCGGAAGAATGAGGCTGACTTATGCAGTGGATACACAAAAGAGATTGAGAAACAGTTGGGGATATTTGTTCCTGCAATGGACAAATTCTCCGATATATTTCGCTTTCTGCTTGAGCAGGGGACTAAAACTAAGTTTTCCCTTGTGATTGATGAGTTTCAGGAGTTTATCAATATCAACGAATCAATATACAGTGATATTCAGAACTATTGGGACAGGTACAGGACTAAA
Source organism: Dysgonamonadaceae bacterium (assembly GCA_031259075.1). Classification (GTDB taxonomy): domain Bacteria; phylum Bacteroidota; class Bacteroidia; order Bacteroidales; family Azobacteroidaceae; genus Azobacteroides. The sequence continues at coordinate 4,423 of JAIRLY010000004.1, forward strand.
ACATACATAAATTTTGTTGTAAGCGGCTCCATCTATTCGTTGATGACAAAAATATTTCAGGATAAGCGCGAACCGTTGTTTGGTCGAGCCGATGCTATGCTGAAAATAACACCTTTCACAACCACTGTACTCAAAGAAATCCTGCACGACTACCATCCGAGTTACACGAATGACGAGTTACTGGCTCTCTACACCTTTACCGGTGATGTACCTAAATATATCGAACTGTTGGTAGATAACAAAGCGTTGACCATCCCTAAAATGATTAGACACATCTGCCAACGCGAATCACCATTTATAGATGAAGGACGTAATTTGTTGATTCAGGAGTTTGGCAAAAAATATGGAAGCTATTTCTCTATTCTTGACGCAATTTCATCGGGAAAAAATACTCAAGCAGAGATTGAAGCATTTATGGGTGAAAAAAGTATCGGCGGGCAGTTACAGAAATTGGAAACAGTTTACGAAGTAATTAAAAAGCAACGTCCCATTTTTGCGAAAGAGGGAACACAAACTGTAAGGTACGAAGTTACCGATAATTTCCTGCGCTTTTGGTTCAGATATATTGAGCGGAACAGGTCTCTGATTGAGATTGGGAACTTTGAAGGACTGTCCAAAATCATGCTTGATGATTATCCCACTTATTCGGGAAAGACATTGGAGCTGTACTTTAAACAAAAGATGCAGGAGAGTTTTTCTTATCGGGCAATAGGCTCGTGGTGGGAACCAAAAGGGAATCAGAATGAGATTGATATTGTGGGAGTATATTTGGATGATAAGAGTGCAGTTGCTGTTGAAGTAAAACGGCAGAAGAAGAACTTCAAACCTCAATTGTTTGAAGAGAAAGTCAAAATCCTAAAAACAAAAGAACTGAATAAACATACAGTAGAAAGTCTTTGCTGGGATTTGACAGATATGTAATCTTACTACATAATAGAAATGGGAATTTGTCCAGTTTTTCTTCAACTTTTCGGGCAAACAATGGATTGATTTCATATTCTGGTGGCACCACAAGCAAGTTCGTGGGACTAAGTTTGAAAAGCCAAAAAGTCCCGACAAAATCAAGCGTACGAAATTGCTCAAAAGTGGCGAGGCTCCTGTACGTGTCCGCATAACCTATGATAAACGTTATGTGGAAATCCAACTCAAACGGAGTATTCCTGTCCAATTCTGGTCGCAGGAAAAAGAACGTGCTATTGGCAAAGACCACAATTCGGTTAAAATCAATCATTACATTGACAGTCTCCGTGTAAAATTCTATCAAATCTATCAGGATTTGGAATTAGAGGGCAAACGTATGTCCGCTCGTGCGATTGTAAATCGTTATCAAGGCAAGGATGATAGCACCAAAACGCTCTACAACGTCTTCAAGGAGCATAATGAGGATTGCCGAAAACTAATTGCTACCGATTATGCCGAAATTACTATCCGTCGTTACTACAATAGCTTGAAATATCTTATGGAACTTGTGAAACGAGAATATATCGAACGGCTTGCTTTGGTCAGGGATGTCTTTGTATTTCAATCGTACACTTGTTTGGCATTCATAGATGTCTATAATCTCCGCCCCGTATTCCTAAACTGATACTTGACCATAATTTCAACAATAGAGACGATGAGTAAAAAAGAAAAGGTCTTGAATTATGCTTGCCAGACTTATCAATTATCAAGACCCAATAAGGTTGGAACCGTAATGGCTATAGTTTGGATGGCGAAATAGCCAATAAAGAAGTTATTCTGAGTATAGGCGCCGAAATAGAACGTTTGAATGAACAATAAATGAAATTTCTATCTCAAAACTATGTAAAACGGTGCAACGCTGTGAAGACCTTATTCATGGGACGTACATTGTGGCAAAGATATAACTCATTGGATAATAGTGCTATTTAGTAATCAATTCGATTCCTGATGGAAATCCCTCAATTGTTTTTGGAGTTCCTGGCGGGCAAAGAAGATGCGGCTCTTTATTGTTCCGAGGGGCATATCTAATTTGTCGGCTATCTCGTTGTACTTATAACCGCTTACATACAGGGAGAAAGGAACTCTCAGGTCTTCACTCAACTGATTAATCGCGCCGGTTATTTCCTGTATTTGGATGGAACCGTCGGGGGTATCAAAACCGGAATCATTCAATATATCTACATTATATACATCCGCATCCTGGTCTATGACAGACTGGGCGCGTA
>JAIRLY010000381.1 GCA_031259075.1 Dysgonamonadaceae bacterium
GGTCCTGCCGGATTTTTAGCCGTTACGTAAAAAATTCCCTGAGAGCCTTGTCCTCCGTAATTGGTACCGATCACATAAAATGTACCTTTATGATACCGCAGGGTAGGCGCATACTGTCCGCCCGTAGAGGATTCACATCCCATTAACGGATTACTGACTGCATTGGATAAAGCATGACCGATCAATTTCCAGTGAACCAGATCTTTACTGTGATAAATCGGTAATCCCGGAAAATACTCAAAAGTTGAAGTTACTAAGTAAAAATCGTCTCCTGCGCGGCAAATACTTGGATCCGGATTCATTCCCGTTATAATCGGATTGGTGTATTCGATTTGACCCGGTCCGGTTGTAGAATCATCGGCGCCGGTATGTGCGGGATGTCCATGACACGATAGCGCCACAGCGCCGGTAATTGCTATTACATAAGTTAACAGTCTCATATTTTTTATCGTTTAGTAATGAAAAATAAACAAGATTTTTTCCTGTTTGTGTGAAAATTCAATTTAATCCCGTACATTTGTAATCCGTTTAATTGTAAAAAATTCAATAGCATGACAACCGTATTGATTGACGATCATTCTCCTGCCGGCCTCCGGTTATTGAAAGAGATAGCCAAACATCCGCAGATTGCACAGATAATAGATGAATCGGATAATCTGCTTTCACCTGTTTCGGAAGAAGAACTCATTTCATTGCAGGAATTTAAAGAACATTTTGAAAGACGAATCTTTGAAAGATTAGGTTTAACCGTTTCTTTATAATGTATTCCGTACAACTCACTTCCTCCATATAAACAGAGTTGTCGTGCATCGCATCATCCATGGCTCGCTTATCAAAAAATAAATTGTACATTTTTATCGCATCACATAAATCCGTCATTGCGGGTTTCCTTGCGCCCGCAATGACGGAAAATCCAACTTTTATTTTATAAACTTAACTACCGTGGTTTGATTGTTTTCCAACACTACGGAAGCAATATAAACTCCTTTAGACAAAGAAGATACTTCTAATGTATTGGAATTATAATTGCTTGTAAGCTTGTTTCCGGCCACATTGTACACCACAATTTCCTTTACATTACCGGCATTAACCGTCAACAGGTTGTTGCTTACAAATGCTTTTACTTTAGATGCTTGAATGTTTTCGAGTCCGGTCGATCCCACAAATCCTTTCACAATAATATTATCTATTAAGTATTTTGCCGCTTCACCTCCTTCATTTTCATTATAAAAACGAATATCCATTTTATTTCCCGTAAGTGCAACAGGATATTCCAACAAGAACCATAAATTTATATCATAACTTTCAATTTCATTTCCGGCATCATCAATCACTAAATGCTTTTCTGCGGAAGGGAAAGCGCTTTCGGTAGTTAACGTAACCCAATCGCCGCCATCCACTCTGGCTGCAACACTCGGTCTATATTTATACACATCAGCATTATCCTGATTCCAGTCATGAAAGCAATATCCAAAATTCACTGAAATAGTACTGATATTTTTAATGTCGATATTGGAGAAATATAAATCTTCACCGGGAAAAACGCCAACAGCTACCGATTCACAATCTTTATAAGGCTGAGAAGCGACATTACGAATTCCCCAAGGCGTGAAAAACCACAATCCCGCATCGTTTCCGGCAAAAGTAATATCAGCCTCATTGGTAGAGGTAAACCTGTCCCAATTCAAATACCGCGTTCCGCCAATAAAATAGCCTTCCTCTGCATTTGGGAAACCGAATGTTTCTCTCAACAATACATCGGGAATTGTTGTCGTAGCGGCTATCAACTCAATTTCATCCAAAACGAATGTGCCATTGTTATCTTCCCAAGTGTCGGGATTGAACAGAAATCCAATTCGGTTGTAATATTCCGGTTTGGATGGATAATCGGACACGTTAAATTCGATAACGTTCCATGCTCCCTCACCGGTAATTGGGAATGTTTTGCCTACCCCGCTGGCCTCGTAACCCGCCTCGGCATTGTAAACAACCACTCTCAGGCTATTGCTCTCGCCACTTTCTGCCATTGCCGTTAATCGAATTGTGGGATACTTGGAAAAATAAATTTCCCGTCCGATAGCAGTACCGAAAAGCGTTGGTTTACCTTGACTGGTAAATTCACCGGATTTTTCCGTACCGTTGATACCATCGGGCCACGGATTCTCCACTACTGCAAAATGCACAGCGGGACCAACTGTGAACACACCGTCGTCACTCGTGGGATAAAAGCCTTCTTCCCAACTTTTTGCATCGCCTTCAAAATCATCAATACTGATGTTTTGGGCGCTCGCCATTGCCATTGTAAAAACGGCAACCAATCCTAATGTAATTTTCTTTTTCATAAAAATAGAAATTAAATATTAATAAAAATTAAAACATATACTTTTAGATAACAATGGGGCACAAGCCCCATTGTTCATATCACCAGTTCGGATTTTGCTTCAGAACGTCTTTGGATTTAATTATTTCCGATTGCGGAATAGGCATTAAATACATTTTTGTTACATCGAATACGCGCTTTTCCACTTCAAATTCTTCGTAGGTATACGTTACTTTTTGCGCTTCGTCCACCTGTTTGGTTATTCTCATGCCGTGAACCGGTTGATTGAATACTGCTCCGTCTTTCCAACGCCTTACATCCCAAAAACGATGCCCTTCGAAACACAATTCGACTCTCCGTTCGTTTTTTACTCTTTCCCGAAATTCTTCCTGCGTAATCGAAGCCGGCAATACGGGCATCAGTACCCGCCGGCGCACCCGATCGATCGCTTCTTTTGCCGTCATCGTATAGCCGTCGGGCAGAACCGTCGGACCATATATCTCGTTCATGGCTTCCGCATAATTAAGCAGTATTTCCGCATACCGGAAGTGTACCCATTGACGGCGTTCCGCTTTTGTATTTTCTTTTAAATCGGCAGTCAAATTGAGGAATTTTTTCAGGTAATAACCCGTTTTGGTAGCGTATTGATCTTTGTTTAAACCGTCAAGCCCTCCCACAAAGGTTTCAACCGGACGGTCATTATAAATTTGGCCATTGTAACCGATAAAATAAGCCAAACGTGCATCGCGCCGGTTGTAGGGATTGGCCGGATTGTATCCCGAATTATCTAAGCTAATCGGACGTCCGTTCGACATTTCAAAAGCATTGACCAAATCCTGTGTCGGATTGGTTAAGCCTTCTCCGCCCTCAAATCCGACCGGGAAATCCAAGTATTCCAAATCATTGTTGTTTGTATATTGCATCGCAAACAGGATTTCTTTGTTATAGACATTGCTCCAAACAGCAAACATTTGATTACCGGAAATTTCCGAATTAGTCAGCAAATCGTATCCGGGAATGTCCAACACCTCTTTCGCCGCGTTTAGAGCCGCTTCCCATTTGGATGGCTCGTTATTTTCGTTGAAAAGCGGGCTGGCGGCATAGAGGAGCATGCGGGATTTCAGCGCCAGAGCAGAAGCTTTGCTTGCGTGTCCCAACTGGGTAACATCCGAATAGGAATCCGGAAGCCGTTGGGCCGCCGAATCGCAGTTAGCCACAACATATCTTACGCAATCGTCGAAACTGCTTCGGGGAATATCCAACTCATCGTCGGGCGTTAAACGTCTTTCCGGCACAATGGGAACCCCTCCGAAACGTTTGACTAATTCAAAGTAATAGAAAGCGCGAAGGAAAAATGATTCCGCTTTCATTCGTTCCTGATACACTTGATTGATTTCCGGATTCCGGTTGTAGGTATTCGGTTCAACAAATACGGCGTTATCTACGTTTTCGAGGAAAATACTCAACTTCCTTAAAGCGGCGTAATACTTGGAATAAATGTACTGGTCGGGAAAGTTTTGTTTGTTCCACGAACCGTCGTTGTATTTTTTTACGATAGACGCATTATCCGAATGTTTCGCTTCGTCCGTAGCGCTCGCTTCCATGGCGTAACCCGTTGTTTCATCACCTATCGAATGAAATCCTGCCGGCAACTGATTATAGAGGTCGGCAAAATAACCAAGTGCATATTGATAATTGTTGAATATTTCCTTTTCCGTTTTCCTTCCATCGGGTTCAGGGTCTAAGTAATCTTCACACGAAATCCCTGTAAACATTCCGAAGAGGATGAGTACGAAATACAGTTTTATTTTTTTCATGATCTATTCTGTTTATTGCATTAAAAACTAAAATTCAATCCCAGGGTATAAAGCTTTGTTGCCGGAAATTCATAAATACCGGCATTCGGTATTTCGGGATCGAAATCTACTCTGCTAATTGTAAGTAAATTAGAGCCATTCAAGAAGAAGCGGACTTTTTCTATTCCGGCTTTTTGAAGGATTTTTCCGGGGAGCGAGTATCCTACTTCCATGGTTTTTAACCTGAGATACGCCCCATCGTGTATCCAGAAAGTGGACCATTGCGAGTTATTGGCATTGTCTTCGGTCGTCAATCGCGGATATTTGGCTGTTTCGGATGTTTCGGGCGTCCATGCTTCAAATACCGTTCCGGTGGCGTTTTTATCGTGGAAAGGTAATCCCAAAATCATCGGCATACCGATCGACCGTCCTTGCATACCGGTCCACAGCATATTGAAATCGAATCCTTTATATTCCAAATCCAGATTGAGCGAGAATGTCCATCGGGGATAAGAAGATTTACCGGTGGCGGTATAGTCGTTTTCATCAATTACATCGTCTTCATTCACATCGAGGTACTTAATATCGCCCGGGCGCACCGTTCCGAAGGTTTGAACCGGAGAGGCGTCGATATCCGCCTGATCTTTGAAAAATCCGAGAGCGGTCAATGCCCATGTATCACGAATGAGTTTTCCGGTTGCATACTGGTAATCCCATTCTTTATACGCTTCCTGCAAGTCGATTACATTCGATTTCATATAATCGGCCATTGCCCGGATGTTGAATGAGAAATCGTTTATTTTTTTCCGGGCGCCGAGAATCAATTCCAATCCTTTGCTTTCGGCTTTACCTCCATTTTCGTAAGGCAAAGGTGCGCCATACGTTGCAGGAATCCAACCTTCTCTTTTCACCCAAATGCCTTTTCGCAGGTCGTGATAATAATCGGCTGAAAAATAGAGAATCGAATGAAACAGTTCCGCATCCAGACCGATATTTTTCTTCGTGGATGTTTCCCATTGCAGATACGGATTGGCAACTGAAGTTTCCCCCGAACCGGCAAAATTTTGTTGCGGATTACCGAAAGCAAATCCTCCCGACTCAATAAACCAGTTATCCAAATACAAAAAGCGATAATCGGCGCTATCGCCGTAAGGACGGTCTAAACCGGTTGTTCCATACGAAGCCCGCAATTTCAGGAAACTGAATACTTTTTGATTTTTCAGGAAATCTTCTTCGGTTAACAGCCAGCCAACGGAAGCTCCGGGGAAAAATCCGAAACGATTACCCCGTTTGAATGCTTCATTTGCCGTATAACTGCCCAATAATTCCGCGTAGTAACGATGCCGGAAATTGTATTGCACCCGCCATCCGAAGGCGATGTCTTTGTAATTCGGATAATTTCCGGGACGGCTGAGCGAAGAGGAATTAAAAAGAAGCGTGGACGAAATATAGTGTTTATTATCGAAACTCCCGGCATAATCCAACTGCGACTGTATATTGAACCGGCGATAATAACCGTTATCAATTACAGGGCCGCCGTAAGTGCCGTAATCCTCATTTCCGTAAGAGGAATAACTGCCGTCTAAAGTATTGTATTGATATACTTTGAAATTTTTCCACAATCCCCGCTTTTTGAAGTTATTAAAATTAAAACCGGTTTTTGCGGTAAACGAAAGTCCTTTCAACACATCGTCCAAATCCACTTTGAAACCGGCGTGAGCATCAAAAAGTCTTCGGTTTGTTTCGGTGTATCCGCTTTGCGTGATTTGTCCGTAAGGATTATTTTGGTAAGTAGAAGTCCCGCCCAAAGAACCGTCTTCGTTAAAAACAGGATACGCATTGGACGGCGTGGCGTTGAGCGCCGAAAATATCGGTCCTTGGTTGGTATCTATCCACCATTCTCCGCCGCCCGGATAGTGCCGGAGTTCAATGCGCCCGGCCATATCCAGAAACACGGAAATCCTTTTTGAAATATTGACGTCCACATTGGTGCGGAAATTAACTCGTTGGTAGCTGGTATTCGAACTGTAATCGTCGTTTACATTGCCGTATTTGAACATCCCGTCCTGCCTCAGATAGCTGACAAGGGCAAAGTAGCGAGCCAAATCGTTTCCTCCCGACATGTTAATGTCGTAATTTTGCTGGTACGAATATTTCTCCAAAAAATCGTTCACAAAGTCATTATTCGGGTAGAGGTACGGATTGGCGCCTTCTTCTCCGGCAACAGTTTTGCGGTAGCCCTCTACTTGTTCGGGCGAATAAAAAGGCGTTGAATTGCCGTCCATTTCCCAAGCTTTGTTATACATACGGGCATAATCGTACGAATTGAGGTAGCTTCTCATCCCTAATGTTTCCTGCAAACTCGTGCGGGCATTGACGTTGAAAACCCGTCTGCCGGATTTTCCTCTTTTCGTGGTTACTAAAATGACGCCGTTTGCTCCTTGACTTCCATATAAAGCCAAAGCCGCCGCATCTTTCAAAGCGGTTACGGATTCGATTTCATTCACATTGAGTTGAGAAAAATCGCCGACGATATTATCAATCAGCAACAGGGGCGCATTATTATCGGAAGTGGTTTTCAACCCCCGGATAAGCATGGTGTATGCAGGCGCTCCCGTTTCGTAAGAGACAGGAAATCCTGTAAATCCGCTTAACCTGCCTACAAGTGCGTTATCTATGGACGGATGAATATTTTTACTCAATTCGTTCCCGTTTACCGTTGAAACGGCTGCCGTTACATCCCTTTTGTCCATTGAGCCATAGGCTATATTTACACGAGAAGCCAGTGTATCGGTCACCTCGGATTGCGCCATGAGATTGTTTGTCGCAATAAGACAAAGGAATACGGTGATTTTTAGATATTTCAATCTTATTTTATTATTTATTTTTTTCATAAAGCATAATCATTATTATATCGTATTTATTCCTCGACCGTTATGTCGTCCCACTGGGGATTATTCTTTAAATTTTTACTCTTGTTCAATTCCACTCGTGGAATAGGATATCGGTGCATGTAGTCTTTGAAAACACGGTCGCGTACTTTCCGGCGTTCTAACCGGAACGTACCGTCTGCCAATTTGATCGTACGGATACCGTAAACCGGTCGGTTGAATATTTCCACTCCCTTTTTCCAACGGATGACATCGAACCATCGCTGGTCTTCATACACAAATTCAATTGCCCGTTCATTTTGAATGCGTTCTCTTAATTCTTCCTTTGTACCGGCTTTTACATCAACCATTCTCACGCGGCTACGTACTCTGTTTACCGCTTGGCGCGCTGTCAATCCTTTGCCTAAACCGTCAACGTCGGGTCCGAACGCTTCGTTCATGGCTTCAGCATAGATCAGCAAGATGTCGGTATATCGAAGGTAAATCCAGTTCATATAGGTTGAACCTGAAGAAGGGCCTAAAATGGGATCCCAAAACTTCTTTTCAAGATAGCCTGTTTGCGTCCATGTATTATCATCTTTGATGTGCTTTCCGGGAGTAGCGTCTTCATGAAAAAACAATTCTATTCCGGCGGTCGCTTCCAACCAGGGTTCGCCGTTGATAAGAAAAGTGGTATAAAAACGCGGATCGCGGCGTTCGTACATTTTCGCTTCGGAATAGCCCGATGCGGGATTGATAATGGGTTTCGTTCCATCGTTGTCGGTATAACCCAAAATCGGTTTTTCGCCATTGTCCATTTCATACATATCTAAGAGATTTTGTGTCGGACAGGGAGTGCTTCCATATTCGTCTGACCAGGGACGGGCGCCTACACCTAACTGAAAATTTCCCCAGCCCGGCAAGGAAAAGCCCTCCTTCCACAGACCGGAACCGCCGTTTCGAAGAAACAGGACTTCACTGTTTGTCGGTTGTCCGTAAAATATTCTCCCGTAATCGTTTTTCGGAACAAGGGTGTAGCGATTCAAAGCGATTACGGCGTAGGCTGCTTCAGCGGCTTTTTGCCAAAGGGTAATATCATTCGACTCGTTGTTTAACGGACTGGCTGCATATAATAAGGTGCGGGCTTTGAAACCCAGTGCAGCGCCTTTTTCCGGACGTCCCAATTCGGATTCGGGAAATTCGGGCGGAAGTAAAGCCGCTGCCTCTTCGAAATCCCGGCACATTTTTTCCACGCAATCGACATAAGTATCACGACCCAAATCCATATCATCACTGACGTTGTAGGTTCTATCGACATAAGGGATTTCTCCGTATCTTTTCAGCATTTCGTGGTGGAAAAATCCTCTGAAAAACAGCGCTTGCCCTTTGATATGCGCCCGTTCTTCGTCGGTCAAACCTTCGATTACATCTACATGATCCAATATTCGGTTAGTCTTGCGAATAGCGCTGTAACCTCCCGTCCAGGGAAACACAAGTTCCGCGCGGAGAGCGGAACTTTGATTCCAATCGCCCATATTAAATCCGGTTCGGACGCCGCAATCGGAACGCGCTCCATCCGAAAGATCGGTAGCGTCTTCCAAACACGACAGTTGTAGCCGGCAAAAGCCGCCGTAAGCATAGGTTGCCCATCCGAAATCTTCGCCGGTGTACCATAAAAAGGGATACAGACCATCAACATATTCTTTGAACAGGCGATAGTCCGTAAATACGGCTTCTTCCGCCAAATCGGAACTCGGCGCTTTATCTAAAAAATCCTCACAACTCTGCAAAAACGGCAGAAATAAAAGCGCTGTAAGAACGATGATTTTTAATCTATTTATCTTCATGACTGTAGCAATTAAAAGGTTATATTCATTCCAAACGAATAAACACTCATTTGGGGATAGTTTTCATTTCCTCCACCTTCGGGATCTACTTGTTTTACTTTCGTCCAACAGAACAGGTTACTGCCGGCGGCATAAATTCGTAGTTGGGATATTCCCGCTTTTTTCAGAAAATTCCGACGGAAAGAATAACCCAATTCTACATTTCGTATTTTAAGGTAACTGTTGTCCATCAGGAAGAATGAATTAACATTTGCGTTGGGACTCGAACCGTTATGCAAGCGCGGATAGGTAGCTGTGGCGCGCGTATCAATCTGTTCTCCGGTAAACGGATCGATATAATACGCCCAACGATTTAAATGGTGCTCCAGCAGTTTACCTTGTCCGAGCGGAAATTCATACAGCAGATCTCCTCCGATATACAGACTCGACCGGGTTGCACCCTGAAACAGTATACTTGCATCGAAGTATTTATAGTCAAATCCCAGAGAAAAACCATAGGTAAGTTCCGGAACCGGTGAAAAACCGATGTAAGTGCGATCTCTGTCGTCTATAATATTATCGTCATTCAAATTTTTGTATTTGAAATCTCCCGGTTGAGGGGCTTTCCCGACTAATTGTTCGGGAGAATTATCAATTTCTTCCTGACTTTCGAAGAACTTTTCTACAATATATCCTTGAAACTGACCGATGCGGTGTCCTTCTTCTTTTTGCCATGAGAGCAAATTGGCGGGTTCGTCTCTGGCGATAATTTTGTTTGTAGCAAAACTCAGATTCCCTTTGATAAAATACCTCCAATCTTTGCCAATCGCGTTTCTATGGGTTACTTCAAGTTCAAACCCTTTGTTTTGGGTAGCTCCTACATTGTCGGGTGGAGCGGATACGCCGAAGTAAGCAGGTACGGTAGTGCGTGCCATCAGAATATTATCCCGTCTTTCGTAGAATATATCTCCTATAAAAGAAAGTTTATCTTTCCACAAGGATACTTCAATACCGATGTTCGACTTGACGGCTTTTTCCCACGTAACATCGGGATTGGAAGCGGTCGATTCAAAAATGAATGAACGGGCGCTTGCATCGGCGCCGAATTTCGACTGTACTACGCCACCCCAGGTGGGCGCTTGGCGATTGAAGTTTTGCAGATACAAGAAACGGTAATTACCGCTGCCGCTCAAGCGATCGTTTCCGACCATACCGTAAGAACCGCGTATTTTCAGTAAGGAAATCAAGTTGGAATAGCTTCTCATGAAAGGCTCTTCGGAAATCAGCCAACCCAATGAAAAGGACGGGAAAAATCCAAACCGTTTACCGGGTGCAAAATTTTCGGAGCCATTATATCCCATGTTAAATTCGCCGAAATAACGCAAATCATAATTATAGGTTACCCGGCTTACCAAACCGGAATACCGGTAAGGTATGCTGCCTCCGCTACGGGCGTCGGACTGATTGTAGAGCAAAAGAGCGGTTACGTTGTGGACGTTGTTAAACGAACGGTCGTAATAAATCGAAGCATCTACGTATGTTTTTTCATTGGCGCTTGAGGGACTTAAATTGGGAAGATAATTCAAGGGCGAATCGGTTCCTATATATTCATATTCATAGGGCGTGCCGGGAAGCGAGATGAGTTTCGACCTCATAGCCGATTCCTGATACGTTTTCTGGTCGTAATAATAACTGTCGTAAGAGAATTGGGCTTTGACGGACAATCCTTTTACAAAGCGGTTCAGATTGTAATTGAATGTAAAATTGCTTTCAAGTATATCGCTACGAAACAGTTTGTATCCTACTTTATTAATCATCGACCATGCATTCAGGTTATTGACGCCGTATCCCGCTCTTCCGTCCGGATTAATGACTGCGGTCTCGTAAGGGGCGATGCGGTTAATGGCATAAAAGGCGTCCCCTCTGGTATTCCATTCATTACCGGGTTCGGTACGATTTTCAATTCTTGCCGCTAAATTGATGGAGAAAGTGATGTCTTTCGTAACATCCAAATCCAGGTTGGATCGGAAGTTAAAGCGGTTGAAATTGAAATTTTTGTGGGTTCCCGTTGTTTTGAAAAATCCGTCTTGCGAAAGATAACCCACTGAAACAAAATAACGGGCGAGGTTACTGCCTCCTCTCACATTCACATTGTATTGTTGTTGGGGAGTTGCTTTTTTTACCATTTCTTCCCACCAATCGACATCAGGATAATAATAGGGGTCGTAGTAGGGAGAATTGGTTTTGTTTTGGAAAGCATCCAAATCATTCGGACTAAATCCCCCGCTTTGTTTCAGAGCAATGATGATATCTTCTCTGTTCCGGCTCAATATGGACGGGTCGTCGTTGAGAATTGCTTCGTTTTTCAAAAAAGCGGTATTATACGACCGTAGAAACGGCGGAATGCGGGTGGGTGTCTGAAATCCCCATTTGGAACTGAAATTGATTACCGGTTTGTCATATACACCTTTCTTTGTAGTAACAATAATGACGCCGTTTGCTCCTTTTACACCATAAACAGCTGTCGCAGAAGCATCTTTCAGAATAGATACCGTTTCGATTTCGTTGGCGTCAATATTAGTAATGGTTTCGCGTTCAATTCCGTCCACAATAAAAAGCGGATTGGAATTTTCCCATGTCGCCAGACCGCGGATATATAAATCCGGTTCATCCGCGCCGGGCATTCCCGATAATTGAACGGTCGTTAAACCCGGCAAGCGGCCGGACAACGCATTTCCGAGATTGGCAGCCGGACTTTGTACCAAATCTTTTGTGCCAACCGTAGAAATAGCTCCGATAACACTTGCTTTTTTCTGCACGCCGTAGCCCACAACGACTACTTCGTCCAACAGCATGTTGTCTTCTTCCAATGTTACATTCAAAATGGCTTGTGTAATTTTTTCTTCCCGAGGCTGGTAGCCTAAATAAGAGAATACTAATACTCCTCCGCGGGGAACTTCCAAACTGTATCGTCCGTCCAAGTCCGAAACCGTACCGACCGTAGCGTCCTTGAGACTGACAGATACACCAACCATTGGTTGGCCATTGGTTGCATCGGTAATAGCACCGGAAACCTTGATGTTTTCTTGCATGACGTTAGCCAAAGCGGAAAGAGAAATCCCCGTCAGGCATAACACGGCAAAGAAAATTTTTTTAAGAATGAGTAACTTTAATTTCATGATCGTTTTTCATTATGTATCCATTTAAAATCAGTAATTATAAACTCTTTACGATGTTTTTTTTATTGTTATACCTGCACCGGAATATTTAATTTCGGCCGGCGGTATTTTCTTCCCGTCTTGGGTAAACCATTCAATTCGAAAATTACGAATGGAAGGCATACCGGCATATTTTCCCTTTATTTCGCCAATTGTCAAAGTCTTTTCATCTTCGTTCCATTCAAATTGAATTTTAGCATAATCTCCTTTTTCGTAATTGTAATTGACGTCTTCGTCTTCGTATAAAGTAAAGGAGGCGTCTTTTCCGGTATAAACTTGTAAAGTAATGTTTTCGGCTTGCGATTCTTTAGTACTTTGAATGACATTACCCACAGGGATTATCGAACCGGCTTTTACAAACAGGGGTATTCGTTCGTATGGCGCATTTACCGGAATTGTTTTTCCCCCGGTAATGTATTTTTTCGTTTCATAATCATACCAGGCGCTGTTCTCCGGGAAATATACTTTCCGGAAACGTGCTTTGTATTGATACACAGGACAAACCATGATATTCGGACCAAACATATATTGGTCTGGAAGATTATTTACTTTCGGGTCATATCCGAAATCCATAACCATCGCCCGCATAATGGTATAATCATTCCAATAGGTCATTCCGGCAAGCGAATAGATGTAAGGCATCAGACGATAACGCAGGCAGTCGTAATAAAGCATACTTTTGTAGGCCGGATGATTTTCGGGCGCTATGTTGTAAATTTCCCTGTAAGGGTATTGTCCGTGGCTGCGAAACAAAGGACAAAATGTGCCGAATTGAAACCAGCGTGTATATAATTCCCGCCATTCATTCAAGTCTTCCGAGCCTTCTTTGGCCTGTTCGTAACGCTGTTTTACGCAAAAACCGCCGATATCCGTTGTCCAATAAGGTATTCCGGATAAGGCAAAATTCAGTCCGGCAGAAATTTGCGCTTTCATGTCTTCCCAACTTGTGCCGATATCTCCACTCCATGTAGCGGTGGAATAACGTTGTAATCCGGCAAAACCCGAACGGGTCAGTAA
>JAIRLY010000414.1 GCA_031259075.1 Dysgonamonadaceae bacterium
AAAAAAACAAAAATAATTATTATGAATGGACCTGCAATAGCTATCTTTGCAAATCCAATATTCTATGGTTTTTATAAAATGTATTAATTATATTGTAAAAAATAAATATTATGAACAAAAAATTAGTTGGAAGTATATTATACTTTCTATTTTTAGCCGGATTATTGTCCTGCTTGCAAGATGAAACAAATATTGATGATCGTAAAGAAGAGTCCGACCTTGTAGATCCTGCCGGTTTATACAAATTTTTAAATCAACAAACAGACGGCTCTTTTTCTTTGACAAATAGCGCCAACGTATATTCACAGGAAATGGAGGGTACCGCGAAAGTTGAAGGCGCTTTTTATAACGCTGCAATGAAATCATCTGCCAACGGCGTCTCGGGAACAGCGACAATTGGGGGTATTGATGTTTTTGACCCCAATCTGCAGGCAAGTCTTCCCACTGCTACGACAAAGCTTGCGGATGCTTTATACGGCACGGATGTGGAGTTTGTGATAAAACCGGCAACAGCGAAAACGGCAATTCTTGATACCATGTATGTTCCAAGGAAAATACGGTTAAGAAACATTCCGGATCCTGTGAAAGAAACTTATTTTTATGCAGGTCAAACATTCACATGGGAAGCCGATCCGAAAAACGCAAAGGGAGTTGTTATTATTGTAAAATATACTCCTGTTGAGAATAACAAACGGATTAGGGATCTTCAAAGCCGTGAAATACTTTGGCTTAAAAATGTTCCGGATACGGGAACTTTTACTTTAACGCAAGATCTATTTAAAGACATTCCCAACGACGCTTTTATAATGCTATCCATTGCAAGAGGAAACTATCAATATACCGGTAGCGGAGACGTGGACATTTTTTCTATCTATGCTTATACGATTGTCAATATGGGGGGATACAGTAAGTAGATTGTTATGTAAAGCGGATTTAAGGGGTAAACTAATTTATCGCCGGATAATGAAAAAAACGAAAATGATGTGCATTTTCCCAATCGTATATCCAATTGATATTGAACGAATCTCGAACAAATTGATCAACGGTCAATGAAGAGGATACGGATTCACTGTTTTTTGCTAATAAAAGTACCGGAATAAGCGGTATATTATTATTTAAACAGGCGCTCAGTTTTTCGTGACCATCGAAAACAAAAAAATCTTTATTATACAATACACAACTAACCGGCGCTTGAATGTTGAACTCTAAATTCTTAACATTGTCAATTACTTTTTTTGTAATATCAGTCGTAATTAATTGTATATTTTCTGTAGGATATATTCGATGCGGCGACAACCACAATTTATTAAATTTTTCCTGTTTTTCGAATTTTTGATACAAAGTTAAGATCAAATTCGTCACATCTGAGACGGATGCGGAAGATGTATCAATAACTACATCGAAATCTCTAAAAAGACTCGGTTTTATACCATAAATTTTTTCAAAACGATTATTTTCTATTTTAAGTCTTTCCTTTTGGTCATTCATTTTATCAGTAAGGTCTATTGCAGAAGGTTCACCTATTCTTTGCTCATCTTTAAAAACTCTATATGCAGCAACTTCATCTGCCGCCATCAAGTACACTTTAAATGATTGATTTACAAAATGCCATGCTAACCGCGAATCAAGAACAGAAGATTCTGTTTGTTTGTTGTTAATATCTATCAGTTTTTGATCTATATACTCGTCTATCTCCCTATGTTCTTCGGTAAATTTATTAAATTCTAAAGTATTCATTCCTCTTTCTTGTCCTAATTGCCTCTGAATTAGACCTGTTGACAAATAATTGTAATTTAGAATTTTACAAAGTTCTTTTGCTACAGTACTTTTACCACTGCCTAAATCTCCTGTAATCGAAATATGCATATTTTTTTTTGCTATTTTAATGCAAAGTTATGATTTTCCGATATAAAATCAAAAAAATAAATATCTTAAGGCATTTTAAATTGTCGCTTTACAAAATTTGAAATTCTCTCAAACGAACATTATTGTTTTGCTTTTAAAAAAAATTCATTAATTTTGTACGGTTTTTTTAATATAATAACAGTTTTAATAAAGAAACAGATACTATTTTAATTTTATATATTTAATAAAGAAAGCGTTAGCTTATATTCTTGTTTACAGAAATTTCGACAAATTAGTATTGACAAGAATAAGTTAGTAAACGCTCACGTTGGATGCGTGGGTATAACTTATTTGTCAATACGGGTCGTCGAAAACCTCTGTAAACGGATAAAGTTGAAAGTCCCACGCTTCGCATTTTTAAACCGCTTCTCTTCGGGACCTGGAAGCGAACTAAGAACTAAGAGTTATGAGTTAAGAACTAAAAGTTAAGAATGGACGCCGCAGCCTGTATCACTATCATTTATTCCGGTCGAAGGTAAAGACAACTGTTCGAATCAAAAAAATCATTTTTCTCATCGTTTAATAAGAGCCGGTTGTCTTTACCGGAGACGGGAAAACTAAAAAGAGTTAAGAACTAAGAGTTATGAACTAAGAACTAAAAGTTAAAAACTAAGGGTTAAGAAAGGAAAATGGAGAAAGGAGCGAAGCTCTGAAAGGGCGCTAATCAATAGCGATGGGCAACGCCCATCGGAAAAGAACACTGTTTCATTACAAAGCAGGCTGAAGGCCTTCAAGATGAATAACCTCCAATGAAGCGAAGCGATTGGGGGACAAACAAAAAACAGCGACTCTTTGAAGACTTCTTCAGGGACAAGCTTAACTGAAAATCCCAGTCCCGGAATGGATACGTCATTAGAATTTTACTGGTATCCGGGACAAGATGCAAATATAGCCCCCGCTATAGCCGATGATATATTGGAAGCTCATCCGGAATATGGATTGTTGTATACATGGGCTGCTGCTTCAGGTCGTACAGATCATAAAGAGGAAGAAACAAATAATTCCACTCAGCAGCAATATCAGGGTATTTGTCCCACCAGTTGGCACCTACCGAGCGATTATGAATGGAATCAGTTAGAAAAAGAAATAGCGGAAAGCGCTGCAGGAATTTATTCGATTAGCGACGCTGCTACATGGGAAACGTCTTATAGTGACCAACGCGATGCTGTTCGTGGCACTCATGGTCAGAAGATGAAAAGTACCACCGCTGTAAACATTCAAGATAACGACGGTACGAGCAAATCACATAGCGACGGAGGCTTCGACGCCTTGCTCGTGAGTGTTATAATGGATGACTCAGCCCTTAACTACGGAACAACTACGGCCTTCTGGTCAAGCAGTTCCTTCGATCGCACAACCGCATGGAGACGGAATGTGTATTACGACATCGCGGGAGTGTATCGCAACCCCAGCTACAGGGTTCACATGCGTAGCGTGCGTTGCAAAAAAAATTGACAGTTAGGGTATTTGTCAATGCCCTGCAGGTCTTCTAAGAACTAAGAGTTAAGAGTTACGCAAAGCGCGGCAACCTAAACTCTTAATTCTTAGTTCTTAACTCTTAGTTCATTACAGCCGGAAGGAATGCAACAGTTTGAAAAGCAACCCATTCAGAAGGCGCTTTTCAGACTAATGAAGCGAAGCGATCTTTCCTTTGCTCCGGTCTTTTATCTTTATCTCTGAATAGCATCTCTTACTCCTGAAATTTTTTTCCCTGTACTATTTGTATATCTGAAGTTTTTCATGTAAGTTTGTTTCCAAAATAAATATGAGTTATGTTAACACAGGACGACTTAAATCTATTACATGTTAAAGGCATTTCTATTCAACAAATTAACGAACAGTTGGAATATTTCAAAAAGGGATTTCCCTTTTTACCTGTAATCGCTCCTGCTTCTATCGAAAAAGGAATAAAATATATTCCTGAAGAAGAACAAAAAAATTACCTGGATGTGTGGTTTTCTTATTTGGAGCAAGACAAAAAAATTGTAAAATTTGTTCCTGCTTCCGGCGCTGCGAGCCGGATGTTTAAAGATTTATTTGAATTTTTATCCGCGGATTATGTTGTTCCAGCTACTAAATTTGAACAAACTTTTTTTGCAGGGATTCACAAGTTTGCTTTTTATCAAATATTAAACCGTTTCTGTATTCTAAATGAAAACAAATCGATTGATAAATTAATGGAAGAAGGAAACTATAAAGCGATAGTAGAAAATCTTCTTTACGATAAAGGTTTGAATTACGGCCAATTACCGAAAGGGTTGATTTTATTTCACGCTTATCCGGAAATTCGGCGAACGGCAATGGAGGAGCATTTGGTAGAAGGCGCATTGTATGCATGCAATAAGAAAAGACAGGTAAATGTTCATTTTACGGTCTCTCCCGAACATAAAGCCTTATTCAAAAAATTATCGGATGAGAAAATACCGGAGTACGCCCATAAATTTGAAGTAAATTATCAGATAGATTTCAGTGAACAAAAATCTTCAACCGACACTTTAGCCGTTAATTCCGAAAATGAACCTTTCAAGGAAAACAATCAATTGATATTCCGTCCGGGAGGTCATGGTGCATTGATTGAAAATTTAAACGATATTGACGCCGATGTAATCTTTATCAAAAACATCGACAATGTCGTTCCGGATTCATTCAAAGCGATTACAATTCGATATAAACAATTGATAGCCGGAGTTTTAGTTGATTATCAACGAAAGATATTTAATTATTTGGAACGGATCGATTCCGGAAAATATACCCATGAGCAGTTGTTGGAAATACTTTATTTTCTTCAAAATGAATTATGCATCAAAAATCCTGAAACGAAAGTTCTGGAAGACGTTGAATTGGTTTTATATCTCAAATCCAAATTAAACCGCCCTTTACGAGTTTGCGGAATGGTTCGCAATACGGGAGAGCCAGGCGGAGGCCCGTTTTTAGCAATCAATCCCGACGGAACGATCTCTTTACAAGTATTGGAAAGCTCTCAAATTGATTTGAAAGATCCGGAAAAGAAAGCGTTGTTTGAAAGCGGCGCTTATTTCAATCCGGTAGATTTGGCGTGCGCATTAAAAAACTACAAAGGAAAAAAATTTGATCTCCCTCAATACGTAGACAAAAATACCGGTTTTATTTCTTTAAAATCAAAAAACGGAAAAGAACTGAAAGCGTTGGAATTACCCGGATTATGGAATGGTGCTATGTCGGACTGGAATACGGTCTTTGTAGAAGTTCCGATCGAAACATTCAATCCCGTGAAAACCGTGAATGATTTGTTAAGATCGGAACATCAAAATAATAATCAATAAACAATAATAATTAAAAATAAAAAGAATTAATTTTTTATAAACATGATATTCAACTAATAATAAAACTCTTTATAAGTATTGCAATAAGACGGGAAGTTATTTTGTTTTAAAATTAATTTTTCCGTCTTTTTGTATAATTCCTTTAGATTTGATTCGACTTTTTTTGCCTGAGGTGTAGAATCCGTCACACCAATACGAGTAATATCATTCCGAATTTCTGTAATTTGAGCAAACAAGTCAGACCAGTCTTTAATATTCGGGCAAGATTCCAAGTATTTTTCGATAGTCTCTACATCTTTCTCATCTAAACCGGAAAACACGTTTTTATTGAAATTTTTTTTGCACCGGTGATTCAAATAAATTGATGTGATGCGTCTTTTATTTATGTTATTGAAATCAGGTAAAAAATAAGATACAATCCCTTCCTGAAGCAAGGCATATCCTTCCGGAATCAAGGATTTATCAATACACCAGCGCACAGCCGATAATATGTGTTCTTTTTTGTCTTTTTCATGACGTTTACTTTCCGCAGGCATTTTTGATTTTATCAAAACCGGGTTGAAAGGATCAACTAAATACTGTTCTAAATGATTTAACATTCCAAATATCTGTTCCGAATTTTTTCCTTCAATATTCAATTTACCCCGATTGGTCGTAATATCCATATTTATATTCTCAATACGAATATTCGAACCCTTTAATTTTTGTGCAAGATCACTATGACCATTCGATTGCTTAAAGACAGGAAATAAATGTGGCTGAGTAATTTGATTCGAATAACCCGAATTTCCGAAATAAGCAAGATCGCCGGCAGCTATCACCCAATCTTGAATGTCGGAAAAAGATGTTAAGTCTATAAAAGAATATACCTCCGAATTTTCATAAATTTCATAATAAATTCCTTTAATTTTGATGTTTTTTAAAAATTTAGCATATTGTAAAAGAGAAGTAAGCAACATCTCAATCACCCGCGGGCAAAACGAAATATCTATATCTACCACATCTTCCTCTTTAAGAACATCGTAGATTAAATTAAACACCTCTCTTATTTCTTTTCGGTTATTTCCTTTCGGAACAGGCACGCGATCAACCGGAACAGACAAGTTCCAATTATTTGACGCAGAAACAGCTTGCCGTTCTGTTGTATTGCGCGTGGAAAAAACATAAATCCGATCGTTATCACCCCATTCCGAACATAATTTAGTTATCAGTGGCGTCTGATTCATCTGTTCTGAAAAACTTAACAATACCCTCCTATTCATACTTAATTTTTATTCTAATATATAAACAGCGAAACCTCAAAAACAGTTCATTCAAAAGCTAAATCTTTTTTTTTGTTGAAAACATGTTTATAGTTTTGGCCTTTTATTTTTCCTTTCCATTTCCTTATTTTACTACTTTTGTACCCATTAAAAAAATAAAAAAACGATGACGATACAAAGCAATTCTGATTTCCGCAACGCTCGTAATAATAAAAAAACAAGTAAGAATACAGAAGAAACCGGACGCGTTCAACCGCAGGCCCGCGAACTGGAAGAAGCTATTTTAGGCGCATTAATGCTTGAAAAAGACGCTTATTCCATGATTGGAGAAATACTGACTCCGCAAAGTTTTTACGATAAGACACATGAATTGATATTTACAGCTATTCAAAACTTGGCTATTCAACAAAAACCGATTGATATGCTTACCGTAGTGGATCAATTACGTAAATCCGGCGATATAGAAACCGTTGGCGGCGTTCCTTACATTGCACAGCTATCTCAAAAAGTGGTTTCCAGTGCACATTTGGAATATCACGCGCGAATTGTGGCACAGAAAGCGCTGGCCAGGGAATTGATTTCCTTTTCGTCTATTGTCGCAAGTAAAGCATTCGATGAAACAAATGATGTGGACGACTTGATGCAGGAAGCAGAAGGGCAATTATTCGAAATATCTCAACGAAATGTCAAAAAAGACGTCACTCCGATTAATCCGATTATACAGGAAGCGATTAGTCTAATGACCGAAGCTGCTAAAAGAACCGATGGTTTAAGCGGATTACAATCCGGTTTCCACGATTTGGACAAAATCACTTCCGGTTGGCAAAATTCCGATTTGATTATCGTTGCCGCTCGTCCGGCGATGGGGAAAACCGCATTTGTATTATCTATGGCTAAAAATATGGCGGTCAATTTCAATATTTCCGTTGCTGTTTTTTCCTTGGAAATGTCGAATGTTCAATTAGTGAATCGTTTGATTGTGAATGTAACGGAGATTTCGGGAGAAAAAATCAAAAGCGGCCATTTACAACAATATGAATGGCAACAATTAGACCAGAAAGTCAAACAACTCTACGATGCGCCTATTTTTGTAGACGATACGCCCAGCTTATCGGTTTTCGAACTTCGCACCAAAGCCCGGCGATTGGTGAAAGAACATAAAGTAAAATGTATTGTTATCGACTACTTACAGCTAATGAATGCCAGCGGCATGAGTTTTGGTAGCCGCGAACAGGAAGTGAGTATTATTTCCCGCTCACTAAAAGGATTAGCAAAAGAATTAAATATTCCGATTATTGCGCTGTCTCAATTGAACCGGAGCGTTGAAAATCGTTCTTCTTCCAAAGATGCTCCCGATGCTAAAAGACCTCAATTGTCCGATCTTCGCGAATCTGGAGCTATTGAACAAGACGCTGATATCGTTTGTTTTATTCATCGTCCGGAATATTACAAAATATTTGAAGATTCGCATGGAAACGACTTGAGAGGAAAAGCGGAGATCATTATCGCTAAGCATCGTAACGGCTCCACCGGAGATATTTTGCTGAGTTTCAAACATGAATACGTTCGTTTTCAAAATCTGAACGAAGACCGGATTGTGGAAGAATATCAATCACGCATCAATAGTCAAGCAGACTTAATTCCTGCTGAAAAATCTTATCAAAAAGGAAAATCAATAAAACAACCGGAGGAAGATATGCCGTTTTAAAATTAAAAAATCATTACTGTCCGGTAAAATTATAATGAAACCCGAAATCCGCAGAGACTTTCTCAACGCTGTGATTCTCTGTGTCTTCTCCGTGCAACGCTGTGTTATATAAATTACACGGTCGTGCTTCAAATTAGTTGATTTAGTAGTGCACTGTGTAGTAGGGTGAGAAGATACACAGTGCACTCTCAGTTTCTAAAGAATCATTATCTTCTTGACAGAGGAAGCGTTTCCTTCTTTTATTTTCAACAGGTATACTCCTTTATTCAAGTTTCCCGTATAAATCGTTGATTGTTTAGTAGAAGAGATTACTTGTCCCGTCAGGTTCAGTAATTCTATTTTTTTATCTCCTTTTAAACCGTTGATGGAAATTGTATTCGCTTGTTTATCATAGATCCAATTTATTTCAGAATCGAAAACGAAATTTTCAATTTTCGTATAAGAATTGTATAAATCGGTCACTTCGGTATCGGTCAATACACCGTTGTAAATAGACAAATCATCAATCAGTAATGGCGACGAACCCCACCATGAACCATAACCCAAGTAGAAATTAACAGCCGATTTTATCAAATTGATAACATTAGAATAATTAAAATCAGCCGATGTAATATCATCTATCGCACCCCAAGTCGCATAAGTGGTTTTATCATACCTTTTTTCACCGTTGACGTAGATCGT
>JAIRLY010000049.1 GCA_031259075.1 Dysgonamonadaceae bacterium
CTATGGGCAGGCCATTGTTGCCCTCGTTGTTGAATCGATAGACCACGTAGCCGGCATCCGCAGCCGCCGCGAAAAACACGCCTCCGGCGATTGCCGCCGTTATGCCGGAGTGTTTCAAAAATTTCTTGATGTATTCATTCATTTTCATGAGAAGGTCTCCTTTACAAAAATGAAAAGGGGACCTAATGGACAAACGCATTAAAAAAGGTCCCCGAAATCGAATATCCCGCGCGGTTCGGCAATTGTCAAGAAGAAACCGATGCGAGCGCTCATTTTACGTTAATTCTTTCAGTGAAGAGTTTCTTCCAATGGCTCTCCGCGCCGCTTGAAGAAATCGACGATCTCCTCTTCCGTCAACTCCCCGACGTGAACCCCTATTCTGTTCCAGTATCTACCTTCAAAAATCAAGACAATTTCGGAATCAAGCAGATACGCGCGGTAGTCTTCCCAACGCGAAGAAGCGAATTCCCCAAAGTATTCTTTCCTAAAGATAACAGGGGGAGATGCGCTGTAGTCAAGATTATGCGCCTGGACGATATAACGGCTTTCCAAAGATTCAAAAATTTTTCCAAATTCTTCAGAAAAGGGTATTTTATGAACAACGTACAGCGCCGGATGCGTAAAGTCGCCGTACCCCATTCCGAAACACGCACTGTCGGAGAAATAAACGCACCACGACAAAAAGGTGCAAAAAATTATTTTACGCAACTCTCAATACCTACCCCTTCCCTCTCTTTTTCACGACCGCTTACTTAAGGCAATTCCTCCTCCGAGCAAAGCCAACATGCCGAACATGCCCAAATTGCACCCACCGCCGCCATTGCCGCCTTTGTCAACGGGAGGACTGTCAACGGGGTCGCTGTCATTGGGATAAAAAATCCAACTGTAAAGCATGTAAGGGTTCAACTGCTTTCGATTGGAAATCCAGCTATTGTCGTACTGAAAGGCAATCCGAACGTAACCTATGCGGTCAAGCGGCACCGCTTTATCGAAAGCAACGACCCCCGAAAGAGTCTCCCCGACTGTAAATTCTTTCCGTATGCTGGACGTGGCAAGCATTTCATAAGGCGAATTATAGAGGCTGACGTAAGAGATGTAGCCAATGTCACCGCCTTTAGCCTGTTTTCTCGTCAAGGCAACCGAAGGGTGCGCAGGGTCCACAAAGCGCCAGCGAGCCCCGGAAATATTGTTTCCGTCCGTCACCAGTTCGATATAAGGAACGCATTTGTCGGCCATTTGCTGCGCGGTCGTGTTAATGACGGGAATTTTTACCGTTTCCTGTATCGAATTAAGGGAAACCGTAATTTCCATCTCGGAAAATCCGGTTTCCGCTCCTGCAGCGAAACGGATTTCACTGCCGTCGTCGGCGGCAAGATAATATCCGTCATAGTCGCCGCTCCAAACAAGCGAATAATTTTTGCCTCCTGTAAAAGAGCCCTTGGAAACTCCATACCAATCTTCCACAACCGTAGTCGTTTTCGTGTCGAGGGCAATGGTCCCCCCGGTGGCTTCCTCGGGGCCGCCGTCTGTAGGATACAATTCGACGTAAGTATAACCATACTTAGGCGGGGTTGTTCCTGAAACTGTGGGGGCATAATCAGTTTTCCCGTCCACAAGGTACGAGATGGTGTTATGCCCAATGGGTACATCCACGACAGAAGCCCACGACGGGCCTGCCAACAGCATGGAAATACCTAAAATCCCAATAAACAACTTAGCCAAGCGTTGACGCTTCACGCAGATCATCTCCTTATTTGGACGGGTAGGAGACGCTCATTAGCCGGTTGGCCGGTGGGTTTTTCCTCCCCGAACAAAAAATTTATATCGTACAATACAAAATTCTTTGCCTTCCTAACCGGCACGGACGTTCTCCCGCGCGGAACGGACGGAACGCCGGCTTCCGGAGCGATTATTTGCGTTGCAGGATGATTTCTGCTGAATTTGTATAAAAATTAATCTCACGCCGCAATTTTAATAAAGAAGGACTTTCTAGTGTAAAAGTCACAGTTTCAACATTTTCGCCTGTTGAATCTACTATCTTGTAACCGTTGCTTTCGCGTGTATAGAGCCCTAAATCCGCATAGCGCCCCATAGATTCAGGTGAAGAGTAAGGGTCATAGCCGGTATCCCAATACCCCAAAATCCCTGGTTCAGGAGAAAAGGAAATGCGATAATACCCCTGGTAAATCGCCTCTTCCCAAGCTGTGACGGTAAGCGTTATTCCCTCTTGATTAGGCTCCATTAAATCGAACGTGCTATTTTCTATTTCCCATTTCCCTGAAACGACAATCCACGTGCCGTTAAGAGTCCCTTCTCCAGGCTTCGGGCTAGGGTCCGGTGTTGGTTCAGGTTCTGGGGTAGGTGTTGGAGTAGGTTCCGGTGTTGGAGTAGGTTCCGGTGTTGGTTCAGGGTTAGGCGTCGGGGCAACTGGAGAGGGCGTGTCATTGCCGGGGCTGCTGCCGCCTCCACCACCGCCACAGCCGCCACCGGACACCACAACGAACAACAGCATTGCAAAAACAACCCATAACAGCCAGTTTTTCTTTTTCATGCAAGAGCATCCCCTTTCAAAGTTTATAACGTTCAAAACGCGAAGCGATTAAAAAAAGGTCTGACTAATCACAATGTTGTCCTCACCGTCAACAAGCCTCCCTGCAACAACGACATCATTGTGTCCCTCGAAATATTTCGACTTAACTCTGAAATAGTACGCTTTGTCGTTTGTTCTGGGCTTGCCGTAGATAGGCTCCGCCACGCGCTTGATAGCTTCATTCATATCTGGGAACGACAGGCCGAATTTGTTCACTTTAAGGAAATAGCTCACTCCCATCGATTCCTCGGTCTTCACGTCAATCATCAGCGCGCATAGATTCCCATGCGGGTAGTAACGCGCCCCCACAGTGGATGAATCAAGTTTTTCCGTTTCAGAAGGTTTGCCGAGGGCTTTTTCTACCAAAGAAGCCGGCGCACCAGGCCCCAGGTCAACGCAAAGCTGCATCCCATACAGCACCTCTTCTTCGAAACTGCCGGCAGGCGCGGCAGAACCTGTACTGGAAAAAAGCACAATCTGGACGACCATGATAAAAAGAACCGCTGAACGGCACCGCTTCACGCATCATCATCTCCTTGATAAAGTTGTATAAATAAGTAAGATTTATTAGACTGAACGGAAATATGGAGAAATTAGGCAGAAAAAGAAGTATTTAGCCGTATAAAAGGCGTATTTTGAGCATAAAATAACCTGTCCAAATAAGTTTACCCATTTGTACAGCGCCCTGGTCGCTATTATAACCCAAATGCTCTTCATAAAGAGGAAAACGCTATGAAAAACAATGTCTTTGGTTATATTCGAGTTTCCACGCGGGAACAAAACACGGACCGCCAACACCTCGCTCTAAAGCCGTTCAAAATTCCTCCAAAAAACCTGTACATCGATCGGCAATCTGGTAAAGACTTCGACCGTCCGGCCTACCAGGCACTGCTTCAACGCCTGGCTCCAGGGGACTTGCTCATTGTCAAGTCCATCGACCGCCTGGGAAGGAACTACCGGGACATCATCGAACAATGGCGGCTCATCACGCGCGAAAAAGAGGCTGACATTAAAGTTTTGGACATGCCCGTGCTTGATACGGCCTATCGCAAAGACTTGCTCGGCACGCTGATAAGCGATCTCGTTTTGCAAGTTCTGTCGTTCGTAGCGCAAACCGAGCGGGATTTTCTCCGGCAACGACAAAGCGAGGGAATAGCCGCAGCCAAAGCCCGAGGCGTCGCTTTCGGCAAAACGCCCATTGCCCCGCCTGAAAATTTTACGGAACTGTTTCAAAGCTGGCGCAACGGCGAACGTTCTGCGGCTCAAACCGCCGCCCTTTGCGGATTCAGCCGCGCGACCCTCTACAATAAAACCCAACGTCTGCGTTCCGAAAGATAAGCGGAAGTCAAATTCTTTTATAAAATAAAGCTTGACACCTAGTCTAGTGACCTATAGATTAAATCCATGAGCCGCCCGAGGAAAGGCTTTAATTTCGATTAAATTGGGACAAATCCATGGAAAATAAGAAAAAACGGAGAACAATATGGTGCAGCCGGGAAGAGATGGACAAGATAAGATTAATGCTGGCTGGCAAGCGTTATGTTGAAGGAAAAAGCGATAAAAAAATGGCGTTAAAAATAACCTGTTCTCAAACCGAATATAAGGCGGCTATGGCGTACCTTCATGATTTGCGGGAAAAATAGTCAAGCTCTTTCGTTCGCAGGTCTTTGCATTGTTTACAAACGCAAAAAGGGGCTCTAGGTATAGGCGTAGGCATTAATAGACGGAAACCTGTGCGACGAGATTTACCGCAAAGGCTGATGGCCTTTCCATTGCAAGCGCGGTAATAATGCTGTTTTTTAGATGAAGTGATTGCCCAACCGTATGAATAATCAGTCATTGCCTAATTCCTTCGATATATCTAATATCAACTCTAGGCAATAATCAAGCAAAATCCGACGCGCGGGCATGTTCTGAAAGTTGACAGATGGCAGGCGCTTTTCTATACTTTGCCAAAGGAGACGCGAATGAACAATCAAGATGCACGCTGGTTACAGCGGTTTAAAAATTACCAGAAAGCCCTCGCGGCGCTTTCCCGTGTCATGAAACTAACTTCGGAACGGGATTTGAATGAAGCGGAGCGGCAAGGTTTAATCAAGGCTTTCGAGTTCACGTTCGAGCTTGCTTGGAACGTAATGAAAGACTATCTTGAGTATATGGGAATTACTGGTATCGTCGGCAGCAAAGGGGCGGTGAGGCTGGCTTTTCAGAACGGCCTTATCGCGGACGGGCAGGTTTGGATTGACATGATAGACGACCGCAGCCTATCATCGCATTCATACGATGAAGCTACAGCCGACAAGCTGAACCAGAGAATTAAAGATGTCTATTACAGTTGTTTCGACACTTTCGCGGGGAAAATGGAGCGCGTGGCCGCCGAGGATGCCGCCCATGGGAAATTTTGAACACGGAATTTCCGAAAGAACGCTGAAAACGCTATCGTCGCTGTTCCGCAAATACCCTGGGATTCGTGAAGCGGTTCTCTACGGAAGCCGGGCCACGGGTACGGCGCGTGATGCCTCCGATATTGATATTACTTTGTTTGCCGACGCAGCTTTCACGCATAGCGATCTCCTGCACTTTTGCGGCGACGTAGACGATTCCGACATTCCTTACATGGTCGATATTTCTCTATACAACAAATTGAACGACCCGGCATTGAAAGAGCATATCCGGCGCTTCGGGAAAGTGTTGTTTTCGCGGGAACAGACTGATACTTAACGCGCAGAGTTGACCCCGTTCAGGTAAAATTAGCCCTCCCGCGCCATACTGACCACGATGGCTTCCTCCCGTACCGATCACAACTACAATAATTGCGGGTAATCGCGCGCGCCGTAGACAATGCGAACGACATATACGGTTTTCTTCGCTTCATCGATCCGGTACAGAACAAGGTAATTTTTAATAACAGATTTTCTATATCCCTCCCGATAAAGCCGCTCGTCGGTGCATAATGCAAACAGGTGCGGATTTGTCGTGAGTGTTCGATAGCTCTTTTCCACATCATCCAGAAATTCGGAGGCGGCCTGCGGGTTCTTCAGGTCACTTTCGAGGTATCCGGCGATTTCGTCAACATCATTATCATGGATTTTCACGGCACAAAACGAATCCTAATTAGGTGTGAGTGTTGGCAGTGAAAATTAGCTTCTTGTCACCCAGCCATTGATAGGGCCCATTTGGCTCAGGAATACTCTCCTTCAGGAGCGGCAGTGTGCGCTTACGGTTCATTTTGATTGTTATTTCTCTATCACCGACAACAATCTCGCCATAATTATCGATGAATGCTCCGAACAATGTCTGTGCCTTGTTCCGGGAATAACCAGGTAATTTTAAGGCAAGAAGACGATAGAGATTATGTGCCAGAATGGTCATTGTGAGATCGAAATCGACTTTAATCACAATGCCGGAGTTGTTCCGATTCAGATGAAAAAAATGGATCTGTTCTGATATGTCGTTTTCTATTAGCCAGCGTTTCGAGTATTTGCGAATCAAATCAGCGGTTTTGCTGCCGAGGTCGTTACAGAGAATCGTTGCTGGTTTTATGCCGTTGCCTTTGATGAATATTTGTCGCAACTCTCCTTCGCCATATCTCAAATTTGTTGTTGTACTTTCGCTGTATTCAACATTGCGCGATTTATGATTAGCTCTTTCGACTTTTACAGTACGCCACTGAGATTCAGGAATTTGTCGAATTTTCTCATTTAAATTTTTACTTCTTCGCTGAATCGTTATGAACTTGATCCCTTCATTGTTGATATTTCCCAGATTTTCCAAAGTCGTAAACTTGCTATCGAAGACAACATAGGTAATCTTCTGCCCAGTTCCCTCCCGATAGAAATCCAGAAACTCCAAAATCACATCGTTCTGGTTGTCATGTTTGACGGTTGTATCACCATAACTGAGTATACCTGTATCGGGGTCCTGCGCCAGCGCAGCCTGAATGGAGATCAACGCTTTCGAGCGTTTCCCGGACCAATTATTTTCAAATGGGTTTTCGTCACCCCAATAAGGAATTGCAGTAAAATCGAGGTTTGCGGTATCAGAGAAAAGTCCATGATCGGCAAAAATCCGGTTTAACGATTTCATAAATGCAATGTTGTCTTTACGCTCTATGGCAGCGGAGTAGGCGCTATACCATGTGGTCTTGGGAAGGACATTGAGTCCTGCAAACATTCCGAGTCCTCGGTCCATGCACCATCCGTCGTCTTGTCCATACCGCTGCACGCTGGACAGTTTGAGAGCGAGAAAAGCAAGGATTGAGTTCAGCTTTTTGATTTTCTCAGTTCCAGGATAGGCGGATTCTTCTATGGCTTTGTCGATTCCATAGGCTTTGATAAGCGGAAGAAAGCACAGAACGCCTACACTCTTGGAAGAGAACTGTTCCGATTCTGAGAACGCGCAAATCTCGGACACTGGCGCCTGTAAGACAGTCGTATACCCGCTGTTTCCCATTAACGTTTGCCGTTCCCATTTGCTGCGCTTTGGAAGCCTTGCAAAACCATCCTCGTCGCAGATGGAGTATATGAATTTCTCAGATACGGCAATCCCTTTGGCATCCAAAATGATTTTAATGTCGGGGATGCTGAGTTGCTTCTTTCGGTAGCTCAGTATGGTTTTAACCAATTCGTCATCCTTGTCCGTCTTTTTTCTGCCTGGCTTCATGATTTGAAAAAACGGGTCCGCGCCTTGATCGAAACTCTCCGCCAACCGGGCCTTGAAGTTCCTTGCGATGGTGTAAACTGTATTCACTGTGTAACCGTATTTCGCCGCAACAGTTTCAGCTGTGTCACCTTCAAACAAAAAACTTCGCAATGCGAGGTACTGACGATGAAGGGGTTGGTTTGGTTCAGCAAAATATTGAGTAACAAACGGATCAACAGGCCTTGTCTTTCCCATTTCGCACCTCAAATTAGGATGTATTTATGCCTTAATAATGATATATGCGATTAGTTATTTTGTCAAAATAGAGATTCCGAGAATCTGCCTCAAAGTTATAAATTATTGTTATTAAAGTGTTTAGGCTGTAGGCTATCAGGGTTATGTTCAAATGGGGGCAATAATAACAATATCAATTATCTACATTGACAGGCGTATAATACAAAATAGTATCTTTTTTTAAATTATAGTAGAACATAATAATCTAGTCATTACAAGTATTTTACTGTATCATACTTTTAATTAGTCGAATTAAATTAGGGATAATTTCTACCGTGAAAATCCATGCTTATCAAAGCCTATGGAATCGACAAAGCCATAGAAGAATCCGCCTATCCTGGAACTGAGAAAATCAAAAAGCTGAACTCAATCCTTGCTTTTCTCGCTCTCAAACTGTCCAGCG
>JAIRLY010000138.1 GCA_031259075.1 Dysgonamonadaceae bacterium
TTTTTTTATCATGAAAAAGTTAATTACTTTCATTTGTGTAGCTGCTTTGGCAGCAGGTATGGGGAACAAAGCCCATGCGCAATTTTTTGATTTCGACGGAGCGGAAAATTTCCACCTTATCTGGTTGGACGAAGCTACGGAACAGTATTGGGAAATTACCGACCGCATTGCCCAGGATTTGCGGATTAACGGTACTTATGGAACACCAAATGTCGGCGAACGCTTTTTGGATGTTTGGGAGAATACTTTCACATTTGGAGAAGCGAACGGGAAAGGCGCTTTGGATCAAATCGGCAATTATTTAAATTGTATTGCAACCAATCCGGGTTGGGCCGGTGGAGGTTTCCAGCTTATTCCCGAACAGGGATCTGCAGCTCTGGTAGATCTTACTTCGATCACCGAAGATTACCGGTTTCACATGGCAGTTAAAAAAATGAATACGGCAGCATGTCGAATTAATCTTATCGGTGGCGGAAAACCGGATCCGAACAATCCAAACGGGCCATACGTTTACGACGACACGAAAGGCGCTCATTTTATAGTTGGTGAAGGCAACCATGTTTATGACGATCCCGTATTGACGAATCTTACCCCTGTCTTTACGGCAAATACTTGGCTAACGATTGATATTCCTGTTTCTGAACTGAGAGACATGGGATGGAACAACCGCTCGACTTTTAAGGGTTACTATTTTTCTTTTGAATTTGGAAATGTTCGCCCCAATGATTTAATGTTCGATGCTGTTTTCTATTATCAACCCTTAGGTACAGGCATCAATGGCCCGGAAGTCAAACAACCTCAATTGCAGGTTTTGGTTACAAAGAACATCGTAGAAGTCGTCAATGCAGAAGCTCCACTGGAAGTTTACGATATAACCGGAAAATTGGTTAAAACTGTTAATAACAATATTTTTGGAGCAGACGAACTGAGTAAAGGCGCTTATATTATCAAATCGGGTAACCAAGCAGCTAAAACGATTATCAGATAATTTATTATAACTGTTCGACCGGACTTTCCGGAAAGCCGGAAAGTCTCGTTGAAATCTTATTCCATTAAAATATAAAAAATGAAACGATACGCAATTTTTATAATAATCGGTTTATTTACAGTTGTTTGCTCTTATTCACAAACCAAGAGTTTCAAAAGGGGATTGGGTTACAACACGCTCATGACGGAAGATGTGGCGGCATTGTCGCCGGGCGTTTCGTGGGGTTATAATTGGGGACACATCGGTTCAGGAAACGAATCGGCTTTCAAAACGTATGCTTTTGAATTTGTCCCGATGGCATGGAGCGGCCTTGATAAGGAGTCTGTTCGTAACTATTTGTCTTCTCATCCGGAAGTAAAGTACATACTTGGATTTAATGAACCCAACTTTAAAAATCAATCGAATTTGACTCCTGCGGAAGCAGCCGGTAAATGGGCTGATATTGAAGAAATTGCCGATGAATTCGGTTTAACGACTGTGGGGCCTGCGGTGAATTACAGCCCGGATGCTCCGTATCAAAATCCGCTTAAATGGTATGATGAATTTTTTGCGGCTTGCGCGGCTTGCCGCGTCGATCATATTGCCATACACTTGTATATGCCTTCGATGTCTGCCATAAAATCAAACATTGAACAATTCAAAAAATACAACCGGCCCATTTGGTTGACTGAGTTTTGTGCATGGGAAAACAATACGACGCTTGCCGCTCAAAAGCAATTCATGATAGAAACACTCGACTATCTGGAAACCGACCCGGACGTTTTCCGGTACGCTTGGTTTAAAGAACGCGGCTGGAACGACGGCCATCCGTATATGCAACTGCTCGATCCGCGAACAGAAGGCGTGTTGAAAGATTTGGGAGAAGTATTTGTGCACATGTCGTCTTACGATGACGACTACTATTTTACCGTCGATCAGGTCATTCCGTCCGAACATTATGTTCGCATGAAAGGGGTCAGCATGGAAAAGACTTCCGACGAATCAGGGCATATCAATTTATGTGAATTTGACGTCGGCGAGTGGGTAGATTATAACGTAAATATACCGGAAACAGGGGAATATAATGTTTCTTTCCGGATAGCCGCCGAATATCCCGACGAATCGAAAGTAAAATTATCAATAAACAATACGGAATTCGCCTCCCTGACTTTCGAAAAAAAAGGAATAGGAGTTTGGGATACTCAATCGCTGAAGACAACTTTTCAACAAGGAAAACAAACCATCCGAATGGGATTTAAACAAGGCGGTTTGAAATTGAATTGGTGGTTGATTTCCAAAGCAGAACAATTATCCGTCGCAAACATTGCAGTAGAAAGTCAAACGGTAAAATCATGCGAATACTACGATTTGACCGGAAAACGGGTAACTGAAAAATACAAGGGTTTTGTTATTCAAAAAACCATCTGCAACAACGGCAGTGTAACTAATGCAAAATATTTCCGTAAATAAAAACAGCAAGTTTATGAAAATACAAATCGTTTTATGGGTTGTTTTTTTCGCTTTGTCGCTTCCGACGAGAGCTTCGGACGGTATCGTCCTGGATGATTTTGAAGCGGGCGATCAAGGCTGGTCGCCGGTCGACCAAGGTTGGATTGACTTCGAAATTGTAGATAATCCTTTTCCGGGTGCTGTCAATTCCAGTGCAAAAGTAATGAAAGTAGTGCGAAAAGCTCAAACTCAAACGTGGGCAGGTATTATTCTTAGGGATAAAATGGAACTTGCTTTTGGCACTTTCCCCGATCAATACCGTTATATTCATGCAAAGATTTTTAAAACGACAAACGGTAGAGTCGCTTTCAAATTAGAGAAAACCGGCGATGCAGGTTCGTTTACGAACACTCAAAACTATTCTCCTTCAGGGGAATGGCAGGAAATTATTTTTGATGTCGGAGGCGCAGGAGGAACACGCTACGACGACTATTTTATTATGCCCGATCAAACCGGAAATCTTTCGGAAGACATTACGATTTACATTGATGAAATTGTATTAAAACCCGATCCGGAAGCCGGTGAAAACAGAGAAATCGAACTTCCCGGAACTTTTCAGCCGGTCTGGAGCGACGAATTTAACGGCAGCGGCTACGATACGGATATTTGGGCGCCTCAAATCAGAGGAGACGGTTTTGGAAATAATGAATTACAATATTATACCGGACTTGAAAAAAACATCTTTGTACGCGACGGAAATTTAGTTCTTAAAGCTTATAAAGAACCCTATCAAAACAGGGAATACACGTCCGGTAAATTATGGAGTCAAAACAAAAAATATATAAAATACGGAAGAATAGAAGCGCGTTTCAAATTACCCAAAGGTCGTGGAACGTGGCCCGCAATTTGGATGATGCCGCAAAACAGCGTTTATGGCGGATGGCCGGACAGCGGTGAAATCGACATTATGGAATTTGTCGGATATGACACCGACAAAGTGTACGGAACTGTGCATCGAGAAGCCGGTTCGGGCGGAAACGGAAACGGATCGAATACAAGCATTGCCGGAAAAACCGACGATTTTCATGTAATCCGGATTGATTGGGAACCGGGTTATATCAAATGGTACTTGAACGATCAGCTTTTTCATACGTATAATAATGCTTTTGCCAGCAGCGCTCAATGGCCTTTCGACCAGGAATTTTATCTCATCCTTAATTTTGCCGTAGGAGGCGATTGGGGAGGCGCTCAGGGAGTGGACGAAAATATCTGGCCGCAGGAATTTTTGATCGATTATGTTCGTGTCTATCAAAAAACGGAAAAAACAGCGATCCGCCAAATTAAAAACACGCCGTTTTCCGTTTCTTCCCTTTCAAAAGATGAATTAATTTTCAATTCATCTTTACAATACCCGTTGAGTATCAATATATATTCATTAAGCGGACAAAAACAATGGTCGAAAAATACAATTCCAAACGATTTAGGGACAATAATCAATATATCCGATTTACCGAAAGGATTTTATATAATTACTGTTTCGGATAAAATTCATTCGTATTCTCAAAAAATTATAAAGCGATAAAATAAATAATATATGAAACGATTTTTCAAAACGGTTTTACCAAAAATTGTCTTTTTAACATTACTTGTTTCTTGCGGAAACTTAAAAGAAAATAATTTGATCGATAAAAAAGTGGAAGATTTATTATCCCAAATGACTTTGGAAGAGAAAATAGGTCAATTGGTACAACAAACGACCATCGGTTATACCGATAATATGATCGGACAAATCAAACAGGGAAATATTGGTTCTATATTGAACGAAGTAGATCCTGATGTAATCAATAATCTGCAAAAAGTCGCTATGGAAGAGAGCCGGTTGGGAATTCCCATTCTTTTCGCACGCGATGTCATTCATGGATTCAAGACGATCTTTCCCGTTCCTTTGGGGCAAGCCGCTTCTTGGAATCCTCAATTGATAGAGGAAGGTAGCCGAATTACGGCTGTTGAAGCTACCTCCGCAGGCGTCCGCTGGACTTTTGCGCCAATGTTGGACATTGCCCGCGACCAGCGTTGGGGACGTATTGTAGAAGGCTTTGGCGAAGATCCATTTCTGACTTCCGTTATGGGTGCAGCAACGATTAAGGGATTTCAAGGAAAAGAGTTGAACGATCCTGCTTCGCTGCTCGCTTGCGCCAAACATTTTGCCGGTTATGGAGCTGCCGAAGGCGGACGTGACTACAATACAACCGTTATTTCCACCGAACAATTGAGAAATACCTATCTACCTCCTTTTAAGGCGGCGGTAGAAGCCGGAGCAGGTACGCTGATGGTTTCATTCAACGAAATTAACGGAATACCCAATTCCGGAAATACTTCCTTGATTCGAGATATTCTCCGGAAAGAATGGGGATTTGACGGATTAGTCGTAAGCGATTGGAATTCCATAGGCGAAATGTTGAATCACGGATATGTGGAAAATCCCGAACAGGCGGCTGAAGCGGCGTTGAAAGCAGGCGTTGATATGGATATGGAAAATCATGTTTATCTTCATCATTTAGCCCGGTTGCTGAAAGAAAACAGAATAAAAGAGTCGATGATCGACGACGCTGTTCGGAGAATATTAAGGCTTAAGTTCAAGCTGGGGCTTTTTGAAAATCCATACGTCGAAATAAAAGAATCCGTTTTCTATGCAGACGAGCATTTGGCAAAAGCAAAAGAAACCGCTATCCAAAGCGCTATTCTGTTAAAAAATGAAAACAACATACTGCCGCTTAGCGATAAAATAAAATCAATAGCAGTGATTGGCCCAATGGCAGACGCTCCTCACGATCAATTGGGAACTTGGGTTTTCGACGGTGAAAAATCCCATACAGTTACGCCGCTGGCGACTTTAAGAGCAGAATATGGCTCTCGATTGAAGATAAATTATGTTGCAGGACTTAACTACAGTCGCGATTTGGATAACAAGCAATTTGCACAAGCTGTAGCTGCTGCAAAGGCAAGCGACGTCGTATTGTTTTTTGGAGGAGAAGAATCAATCCTTTCCGGAGAAGCGCATAGCCGGGCGGACATTTCCTTGCCGGGCGCTCAAAAGGATTTATTGGCAAAGATTGCCGAAACAGGGAAACCGGTGATATTGATAGTAATGGCCGGCAGGGCAATAGAGATTTACAAAGAACTTCCACTCGTGGATGCTTATCTTTTTTCTTTTCATCCGGGCACAATGGGAGGTCCCGCTCTGGTTGATTTGATTTTCGGTAAAACCGTTCCTTCCGGAAAATTACCGGTGACTTATCCTAAAATGGTAGGGCAAATGCCGCTCTATTACAATCATAAAAATACGGGCCGCCCGCCCGCAGGCGAATTGGAAACAATTGAAAATATTCCTTTGGAAGCAGGGCAAGTATCGTTGGGTAATACAAGTTATTATCTGGACGCCGGAAAAGACCCTTTGTTTCCGTTCGGTTACGGACTATCTTACACGACCTTTGAATATAGCGATCTGAAACTTTCGGCTACGGAAATTACCGGAAAAGATAACTTACGAGTTTCTTGTACAGTAAAAAACACAGGAAACAGAGAAGCCGCAGAAGTCGTTCAATTATATATTCGCGACTTAGTGGGTTCTGTTACCCGTCCGGTAAAAGAACTCAAAGCGTTTGATAAAATTACATTGAAAGCGGGAGAATCCCAAACAGTGGAATTTACGCTTACTCCCGATGCACTGAAATTCCGGAACAATCAGAATCAACAAGTTCTTGAACCCGGCAATTTCAACTTATGGATAGGCCCTAACAGTGCTGAAGGTTTGAAGGGCGCTTTTATTTTAAAATAACTGTTTTTACTAATTTTTAATTTATAATTTATAAATATCATGAAAAGGAAAAGTTTACTGTTTACATTCGTTTCATTCCTCGTTTTATTTGGAATGAACAGTAGTTTTGCGATTGATCACGGTTCAATAAAAGGAACCGGTGTAGCACTGTATCCCCAACGAAATGGAGTGGCTCCCGGCACTGCGGTGGATGGCGTCACTTTGGATTTTAAGGTAGTAACTATCGGTACAAACACTTGGGCATGGACAAATATCTCTGCATATACGATTGGCGGAGACGATTGGGCATCTCAACTGCGTTGGTGGCAACCGGGTAAAACCGAAAATAACCTCACAAGCCGTGTTGCCGGAACGCAGCAAACGTATGGAAAAACATCCAATCTGCCGACTGAAAATCCGGTAACGATTACTTTTTTTCAATTTTTAGAAGGAGCTCCTGAAGGATTCACTGAAACGGATGATTTTACTTATAACTACACCGCTAAAAACAGCGCTGTAGATAACGACGTCACCGCTCCGGTATTGGCCGAACCTGTCATCGTCAGCCAGGATGCCACATCTATCAGCCTGACTCTTTCTGCAACAGACGATTCCGACGATTATTTTTATTATATCTCAGATGCGGCAAGCGGCTTAGAAATGGTTTCATTTATCAACAATATTACCATTTCCTTAGTGGCGGGGCAATCCTATACCTTTTCTATCGTAGCCATTGACTTTTCCGGCAATACAAGCGTTGCGAAAACCGTATCTATCGGCGCTGCGGAAATTACAAATATTGTCGAAGGTGTTGCACGCGACGTAAAATTCAAATTAGACAGCCGGTCGCTGGAAGAATTGGTTATCTATGTGGAGAACAGCGATTATCTTTTTGGCGATGCTTTCGTTAAATTGGAAATTAACGGCGTTCCTGTTGCCGGAGAAAAGAAACCAACGATTACCAATGGTACACATGCTTACCGGGTGATTTATTCTAAAAATGAAATTCCCGGTTGGGAAGAAAATGCAATACTGAAAATCAATTTGGGTTATGTCGGATATCCCATTGATTGGGGAGGTTATGTACTCGAAAACGGAACAATTACTTCAGGAGAAAACACCGGTAAACCTATTCTGCATAAAATCGGTACCGGAACGGATATTGTCTATTCTACTGAAATAGTCTCTGTAGATATTACCCCTAAAACAGCAACAATTACCGAAGGAAAAATAATACAATTTACCGCTGTTGCTAAAACGCTTGTCGGCGACCCTGTTCCGGATACTCCGATTACTTGGAGCGTAGATTCGGAAAATGCTTCCATTTCCGAAAGTGGAGAATTTACTTCGTCGGTAGTGGGCGTTTACACCGTAACGGTAATGATAACCGGTACGAATATTACCAATACGGCTTCGGTGACGGTTGAAGAATTGTCGTTGGTTTCCGCTTATTGCAATTTTCCGATAGGAACAGGCAACTCGGCTGCGAAAATTTCTTTTTCCACCCGTCGTGACGGCAGAGTGGTGATTGAGATTACACCCAACGATCCTGAAGCGGAAACGGAGACCAACTACACCGCTTTTAGAAATTTCGGTTGGGCAAATGATATTGTAACGGCCATTACGGTAAACGGCGATGCTAATACCGCTAATAAATATTTCACAAGAACGCACAATGGAGCAAGTAACGAAAATCACGATATTACCCGGACAAAGCTGATTCTTACTCCGGTAGAAGGAATGATGAACACGGGAGACGTCATTTACATAAACAATGCGATACTGGAATACGAAACGCCTTTGGACGCTAACGCATATCCGAACATCACGTTCTCTTTCATTTACGGTTCCTATTGTGGTGAACAGGAAACGCTTCCGGTTGTAACATCCCTGACCGAAGGAACGGTAAACAGTACGGATGCAAGTGTAACCGTAACTGTTACGCAAGGTACGTATGCTTTAGCGACAGTTAACTTCACGGAAGACGACGCTAAA
>JAIRLY010000222.1 GCA_031259075.1 Dysgonamonadaceae bacterium
ACACAAAATGTAAAATGTAAAATGTAAAATGTAAAATGCAACATAAATTGGGAAGAAATTTCAAATGAAACTCAGTTTATGTGATAAATAATCGTTATCTTTGTAAATTAAAATTATCAATAATGTCCCATTATAATTGATGTTTTTTATTACTTTGTGCGGAAAAAAATGTGCCTTTAAGATTCCATATATTGATGACAACTAAAATAGGACACTCCTGAAAATCTTTGTAGAATTGCTTTTTTTATATTAGCTTTGCAGATAAATTATAAAATTATGAATTTCGTTGAAACTGAAATTAAAGGTTTATGGATTATTGAGCCTAAAGTGATTGAAGACGATAGGGGTTATTTTATAGAATCTTACAAAAAAGAAGAATTTGACAACCGGATTGGAAAAATTGATTTCATTCAGGATAATGAATCAAAATCTTCTTTTGGCGTTCTGAGAGGATTGCATTATCAGGAAGGAGAAACTGCCCAAGCTAAATTAGTGCGGGTCATTGAAGGAAAAGTGGTGGATGTAGCGATAGATTTAAGGAAAAATTCTCCTACATTCAGGCAATATAAAATGGTCGAACTGTCGGCAGATAACAAACGGCAATTTTTTATTCCCCGCGGATTTGCGCATGGCTTTTTAGTGATGAGCCAAACGGTTATTTTTTCCTATAAAGTAGATAACAACTATTCTCCATCTACGGAAAAAACAATAAATTGTCTGGATCCGGATCTAAATATTCCCTGGCCTCTGGATAAATCGCAACTCATATTATCGACAAAAGATAAATCAGGTAAACTATTAAAAGAAATGCTATTATGAAAGGAATTATCCTGGCAGGAGGAAGCGCTACCCGTCTTTTTCCTATATCAAAATCTATTTCCAAACAGATTATGCCGGTTTACGATAAGCCCATGATTTATTACCCTTTATCCACTTTAATGTTAGCCGGAATAAAAGAGATTTTGATTATATCTACACCACGTGATTTACCTATGTTTCAACAATTGTTGGGAACGGGAGAAGATCTGGGCTTGCATTTTGAGTATCTCATTCAGGAAGTTCCCAACGGGTTGGCTCAAGCGTTTGTTTTAGGTGAAAAATTTGTCGGAAAAGAATCAGTTTGTTTGATTTTGGGCGATAATATTTTTTATGGACAAGGATTCTCAAAAATGTTATACACAGCCCAATCCCATAAAGAAGGCGCATGCGTATTCGGTTACTATGTAAAAGATCCGCGCGCTTATGGTGTTGTCGATTTTGATAAGTCGGGAAAAGTATTGTCTATCGAAGAAAAACCGGAAAATCCTAAATCCAACTATGCCGTTCCCGGTTTATACTTTTACGATAATTCAGTGGTAGAACGAGCAAAAGTTTTGAAACCGTCGACAAGAGGCGAATATGAAATTACAGATCTAAATAAAACTTATCTGAAAGAAAATAAATTAAACGTAACCCTTTTTGGACGAGGATTTGCTTGGTTAGACACCGGTAATTGCGATAGTTTGTTGGAAGCATCTAATTTTGTAGAAACGATTCAAAAACGGCAAGGTTTTTATGTTTCTTGTATTGAAGAAATTGCTTGGAGAAACGGATGGATTGGGAATACTCAATTGAAAAAATTAGGTAAAACAATGGAAAAAACCGAATATGGTCAATATCTATTAAGCCTTATTCATTCTTAATTTTTAATTTCACTTTTTTAGGTATGAAAATTTATTTAGTAACCGGAGGAGCCGGATTTATTGGCGCTAATTTCGTAAAATATCTATTAAAAAAACACCGGAATATTCGACTGATTATCTTAGACGATCTGACTTATGCCGGAAATTTAGGAACAATTAAAACGGATTTGAAAGATCAGCGCGTTGTATTCGTGAAAGGAAATATCGGAGATTCTGAAATAGTTACAAATATATTTAGAGAATATCCTATCGACTATGTAGTAAATTTTGCAGCTGAAAGCCATGTAGACCGCAGTATTGAGAATCCGCAATTATTCTTGCAAACCAATATATTGGGAACACAAAATCTGCTTGATATTGCCAAAAAGTTTTGGACAACCGGAAAAGATGAAAATGGATATCCTGTTTATCGCGAAAAAGTCAAATATCTTCAAGTATCAACCGATGAAGTATATGGCAGTTTAGGGGAAACCGGTTATTTTACGGAAACTACGCCGTTAGATCCCCGCAGTCCTTATTCTGCCTCCAAAACCGGAGCAGACTTGATTGTTGTTGCAT
The DNA here is from genome assembly GCA_031259075.1 of Dysgonamonadaceae bacterium. Classification (GTDB taxonomy): domain Bacteria; phylum Bacteroidota; class Bacteroidia; order Bacteroidales; family Azobacteroidaceae; genus Azobacteroides. Next base: position 2,241 of record JAIRLY010000222.1, read on the forward strand.
ATTCGGAAACCTACAAATTACCAATCAATATCACTCGCTGTTCCAATAATTACGGGCCTTATCATTTTCCGGAAAAACTGATACCGCTCATTATTAAGAATATACTGGAAGGGAAAAAACTTCCGGTTTATGGCGACGGCTCCAATGTTCGCGACTGGTTATACGTAGAAGATCATTGCAAAGCAATTGACATGGTACTCCTTAACGGACGAATTGGCGAAATTTATAATATAGGCGGACATAACGAAAAGAAGAACATTGAAATCGTCAAACTGATAATATCAACTGTCCGAAACTTAATGGAAGAAAACAAAGATTATAGAAAAGCGCTCAAAACCAACTCATCCCGGAGCGACCTTAATCTGCAATTTCCCGATAATCCGGATTGGATAAATGAAGATTTAATTACTTTCGTCAAAGACCGTTTAGGACACGACAAACGCTATGCTATTGATCCTGCTAAAATTACCAAAGAATTGGGTTGGTATCCGGAAACTAAATTTGAAAACGGAATCGTAAAAACTATTCGTTGGTACCTGGAAAATCAAGATTGGGTAGAAGAAGTGACATCGGGCGATTATCAGAATTATTATCAACAAATGTATGGCGACCGGTGAACGATTAACGACGACCGATAATCCTGTCCGGTTTGCAGTGGTTGGATGCGGACACATCGGAAAACGCCATATTGAGATGATTGGACGCAATCCGGAAGCAAAGGTAGTCGCAATTTGCGATATTCTTCCTTTAGATAATTCGCTTTTGCCTTCTTTCGCCAATCACTGTTCATCATTCACCGATTTAGAAGATTTATTATCTTCCGGTATTTCATTTGATGTTCTTAATATTTGCACTCCCAATGGGTTACATTCCAAAATGGCAATCCGCGCTTTAGAAACCGGACATCATGTCGTAATCGAAAAGCCTATGGCGTTGAATACATCCGACGCCCAAAATATTTTGTTTACTGCAGAAAAACAAAATAAAAATGTTTTTTGTGTGATGCAAAATCGTTATTCTCCTCCAAGTGTTTGGATAAAAGAAGTCATCGAATCGAATATCTTGGGAAAATTATATTTAATACAAATCAATTGTTACTGGAACCGGGATGAACGATACTACGAAAAAGGAAATTGGCACGGCAATAAAGAATTAGATGGCGGAACTTTATTCACTCAATTCTCTCATTTCATCGACTTGATGTATTGGTTGTTTGGTGATATCACGGACATAAAAGCTCGATTTGAAGATTTCAATCACCAAACGTTGACCGATTTTGAAGATTCAGGCGCTGTTTCTTTTCAGTTTATAAAAGGAGGAATAGGGATATTCAATTACTCGACCTCTGTATGGAATAAAAATTTTGAAAGTTCGGTAACAATAATAGGCGAAAACGGTACAATTAAGATAGGCGGACAATACATGAATGAAGTAGAATACTGTTGCATAAAAAATTACAAAATGCCGGAGTTAGCGCCTACCAATCCCGGAAACGATTATGGAAATTATAAAGGTTCAGCACAAAATCATCATTATGTGATTGATAATGTGGTGAATGTTTTGAAAAACAAAAAAGGGGAAAAAATAATGACTAATGCCTATGAAGGATACAAAGTAGTGGATATAATTGAACGGATCTATCGGTTGAAATAAACAGGAAAATCTTAATCTCGCAAGAATTTTCATAACTCTTTGATTCTCTACTTTTTCTACATACAATGCAATACCTGAAATGGTGTTTTTTGAACAAATAAATAAATTGGTTGCATGAGGTTGTTGAATCTATTGTACCGCAATATAGTGCAATATAGGATATTCATTTCAAGTTATTAATTATTTTTAACGCACAAAATGATTGAATAAAAAATTAACATAATTATTTTTGCAATCGAAAATTAATGAATAAATATGAGAATCAAAAAAAATATATAAGATATGAGTCAAAGAATTGATATTCGTGAATTAAACGACAAAATTGAAAGCAAGAGCGGATTTGTCAATCTGATTATCAAAGGAATGGATCAAGTAATTGTTGGACAAAAACACTTGGTTGAGTCTTTATTGATAGGATTATTATCGGATGGACATATCTTACTGGAAGGAGTTCCCGGTTTGGCAAAGACATTAGCAATTAAGACATTAGCTTCGTTAATCGACGCTAAATACAACCGGATACAATTTACACCGGATTTGCTCCCTGCCGACGTGGTAGGCACTATGATTTACAGTCAAAAAAATGAAGAATTTCAAGTTAAAAAAGGCCCTGTTTTTGCCAATTTTGTTTTGGCCGACGAAATCAACCGCGCACCGGCCAAAGTACAAAGCGCTTTGTTGGAAGGCATGCAGGAACGACAAGTTACGATCGGAGAACATACTTACAAACTCCCCGAGCCGTTCTTGGTAATGGCAACTCAAAACCCGATCGAACAAGAAGGTACCTATCCGCTACCGGAAGCTCAGGTGGATCGTTTCATGCTCAAAGTAGTGATTAACTATCCGAAAAAAGAAGAAGAAAAACAAATCATTCGCCAAAATATCTCTGGGGAAAAAAATATTATTACTCCTGTTCTGAAAAAAGAAGAAATAATTGAAGCTCGCAAAATAGTCGGCGAAGTCTACCTGGACGAAAAAATAGAGAAATATATTGTCGACATTATTTTCGCAACCCGTTTTCCACAAGAACACGGCCTGAACAATTTAAAAGAAATGATTTCTTTCGGCGCTTCACCCCGCGCTTCTATAAATTTAGCTTTAGCCGCTCGTGCTTATGCATTTATCAAACGGAGAGGCTATGTAATTCCGGAAGATATTAGAGCCGTATGCTTCGACGTTTTACGTCATCGCATTGGTCTAAGCTACGAAGCGGAAGCGAATAATCTCACAACTGAAGAAATCATCAGCGAAATATTAAACAAAATTGAAGTACCTTGAGAAATGAAGCAATGAAAATATATGATTTTCATCCTTTCATTTTCTTCATTTCTTTCATTTTCTTCATTTACAATGGAAACCAGCGAACTGTTAAAGAAAGTACGACAAATAGAGATTAAAACCAGAGGTTTATCCCGGAATATATTTGCAGGTCAATATCACTCGGCTTTTAAAGGAAGAGGAATGGCTTTCTCCGAAGTAAGAGAATATGAATTTGGAGACGACACGCGCGATATCGACTGGAATGTCACTGCCCGTTATTCCAAACCCTATATTAAAGTTTTTGAAGAAGAACGGGAACTAACGGTTGTTTTACTTATCGACGTTTCCGGAAGCAAAGATTTCGGAACACAAGGAATGACAAAAAAAGATATGACAACGGAAATTGCCGCTACATTGGCTTTTTCCGCTATGCAAAACAACGATAAAATCGGCGTTATTTTCTTTTCCGACAAAATAGAGAAATTTATTCCCCCTCAAAAAGGAAAAAAACATATTCTTTACATCATTCGTGAATTAATTGATTTTCAGCCGGTAGACATTCAAACAGACATTACGCAGGTTTTACAGTACTTGACCAATGCGATAAAAAAGCGGTGTACGGCGTTTGTAATCTCAGATTTTATAGATAATCATGATTATCAACATGCTCTCACAATCGCAAACCGTAAACACGATATGGTTGCCATTCAAGTATTTGATGAAAGAGAGTCCGAAATACCTAACGTGGGTTTGATGAAACTTAAAGATGCGGAAACTCAAAAAGAAAAATGGATCGATACTTCTTCACCCAAAGTGCGGCTGGCATATAAATCTTGGTGGGAAAATCGTCAAATGAACATGTTAAACGCTTTTAAGAAAAGTCATGTAGATTCGATTTCTATCCGTACCGACGAAGATTATGTGAAAGCATTGATGAACCTGTTTCATAAAAGAGCGTAATAAATATGACAATAAAAACAATCGTAGGATGGTTATCCATCATGGTATTGACAAGTAGTATTCCGGTTTGGGCGCAACAACCGATTATTGTTGCCTCTTTGGATTCAGCCCAAATACACATTGGAGAACAAACTTTTCTCCATCTGGAAATTGCCGCCAATAAAGACAGCCAACTTCAACTTCCTTGGATAACAGACATTTTGATGCAAGGCATAGAAGTATTGGAAATTTCCACGCCGGACACTACCGATATTGGAAACAATCGCATTCAGATAAAGTATGATTATCTGATTACTTCTTTCGATTCTGCCGCCTATTTAATTCCTCCTTTCAAATTAATAGCAGGAACTGACACTTTTTATTCGAATGAACCGGCTCTAAAAGTATCTACTTTCCCTGTTGATACGGAATCCGGAAATTATTTCGATATTAAAGGCGTTATGAATCCGCCATTCATATTGGTGGACTATATTCATATCCTGTATTATATTTTTGCAGCTTGTATTTTGATCTTGGTTATCTTTTATATTCTTTTTAGAAAAAAGAAAAAACAACCCCTCTTTTCGTTCAAAAAAGAAGAAAAAATCAAACTGCCTCCTCATGTGAGAGCCATACAAGCTTTGGATGAATTAAAAGCGCAAAAATTGTGGCAACAAGGAAAAGAAAAAGAATACCACTCGCATGTTTCGGATATTCTGCGAAAATACATCGAAGAACGTTTCCTCATTTATGCAATGGAAATGACTTCCGATGAAACTTTGCAAAAAATGAGAGGCGTAAGTGAAGCGGATTTTGTGTACAATAATATGAAACAAATACTCCTTTTGGCCGATTTGGTAAAATTTGCTAAATATCATCCCTTGCCGGAAGAAAACGAATTCAGCATAATGAATGCCTATCTGTTTGTGAACACCACAACGCCGAATCCGGTAAATGAAGAAAATGAAAGTAATGAAGAAAATGAAAAAAAATGAGGAAAATATTTTTTTAATTTTTAAATTTTAAAGTTATGGTTTTTGCAAATCCGCTTTATTTTTTACTGCTGCTTTTATTAATTCCGATGATCGGATGGTACATTTGGAAACATCGTCAGACGCAAGCCAGCCTCCGGCTACCTTCGTCGGAAGGATTCCAAAAAGCGCCGAATACTTACAAAATATACATAAGACATCTGCCATTCGTTCTAAGAATGACGGCGTTGGTATTTTTGATTATTGCATTGGCTCGTCCGCAAAGTACAAACAGTTGGAATCAAACGACAACAGAAGGTATTGATATTGCGCTGACATTGGATATATCTACTTCTATGCTGGCTGAAGACTTAAAACCCAACCGGTTGGAAGCGGCCAAAGAGGTAGCCGCCGCTTTTATCAACGGACGTTCGACCGACAATATCGGTTTAGTCGTTTTCTCCGGCGAAAGTTTCACTCAATGTCCGTTGACTACCGATCACGCCAACTTACTCAATTTGTTGAAAGACGTTCAATGTGGAATGATTGAAGACGGAACAGCAATCGGTCATGGTCTGGCAACCGCAGTGAGCCGCTTGAAAAACAGTCAGGCCAAGTCCAAAGTCATCATTTTATTGACCGACGGAACAAATAACAGTGGAGAAATAGCGCCGGTAACCGCTGCCGAAATTGCCAAAGCATACAGCATCAGAGTTTATACAATCGGAGTGGGAACTAAAGGAGAAGCTCCTTATCCGGTCCAAACCAACCGAGGTATCCATTATCAGAATATCCCTGTCGATATTGATGAACCAACGTTGACGCGTATCGCTCAAATCACCGGTGGATTGTATTTCCGCGCCACAAACAACAAAGCGTTGAAAGAAATCTATCTGGAAATCGATCAACTGGAAAAAACAAAAATGAGCGTTCAGGAATACAGGAAAAAACAGGAAGAATACTTGTTGTTCGCTTTAGCCGGATTCATTTTCTTCTTGTTGGAAATTTTAACAAGATATGCCGTATTAAAAAATATACCGTAGAAAATGAGATTCATTTTCTTTATTAAAATTGAAGGTTATGTTTAGATTCGAACATGCAAATTATTTATATTTATTGTTGATATTGCCCGTATTACTTGTTTTATTTATTTATTACATGCGGAGCAAGAAAAAAGCATTGAAAAAATTCGGAAACATGAATTTGCTGAAAGCATTGATGCCGGAAGTTGCTTTAAAAAAACAATACCTCAAGTTTTGGATATTATTTATATGTACCGGCCTGTTTATTCTTGTCATCGCAGGCCCGCAATTCGGTTCGAAGCTGGAAGTCGTAAAAAAACAGGGAATTGAAGTAATTGTTTGCCTGGATGTTTCAAATTCCATGCTTTCTACCGATGTGAATCCAAGTCGTTTAGACAAAGCAAAACTAATATTATCACGCTTGGTCGACAATCTGACCAATGATAAAATCGGACTGATCGTTTTTGCCGGCGACGCTTATATCCAACTTCCTATAACATCGGATTATGTTTCCGCAAAAATGTTTCTGTCGTCTATCAATCCCTCAATGATACCTACCCAAGGGACAGCAATCGGCTCTGCAATTAATCTGGCTGAAAAATCGTTTACACCCAGCGAAAATTCAGAGAAGACCATCATCATCATTACCGACGGAGAAGACCATGAAGACAATTCCGTGAAAGCTGCGGAACTTTCTGCAAAGAAAGGAATTACTGTGAATGTGTTAGGGATTGGTTCAATACAAGGAAGTCCTATTCCAACCAACAAAGGTTATTTCAAAGATAAAGACGGAAATATGGTTTTAACCAAGTTGAACGAAACCATGTGTCAGGAAATCGCAGTCGCCGGAAAGGGATTGTATGCACGAGTGGATAATACAAACAATGCGTTGAAAGCGCTCCAAAAAGAATTGGATAAAAAGACGAAATCCGAAGTAGAAAATAAAGTGTATTCTTCTTACGACGAAAAATACAGGATTCCTGCTTGGATACTCTTATTTTTATTAGTATTGGAATTTTTTATTTTAGACAGAAAAAACAGAGTTTTAAGTAAAATTAAATTGTTCTCATAAAATTATGAAACATTGGCTATTAATATTGTTTTTTGCGACCGGTTTTTCTATTTTTGCTTTTTCACAAAAACAGGTTCGCAAAGACATACGGGAAGGAAACAAAGAATATAAACAAGGTAAAATGACCGACGCCGAACTGGATTACCGGAAAGCGTTGGAAGGCAATGCCCGTTCTATAGAAGCGGCTTACAATTTAGGGAATACGCTGTACAAGCAAGGAAAAATGCAAGAAGCCTTTGAACAATATCAAACTGTACTCAATAACGAATCCGATAAAAATAAACTCTCTATGGCTTGGCATAATATGGGAAATATTTTAATGGCTGCTAAAGACTATGGGAAAAGCATTAATGCTTATAAAAATGCCTTGCGAAATAATCCGAAAGACGATGAAACACGATACAATTTAGCGCTTGCTCAAAAACTGTGGGAAGACCAACAACAGCAACAACAGAATCAAAATCAGGATCAAAAACAAGACGAACAGCAGCAAAAAGAACAAGAACAACAACAAAAAGAACAAGAACAAAAAGAGCAAGAGCAAAAAGAGCAAGAGCAGCAACAAAAAGAACAGGAACAACAACAAAACAAAAACGAAATGAGTAAGCAAAATGCCGATCAAATATTAGACGCCATGATGCAGGATGAAAAAAATACACAAGACAGAGTGAAAATGGAACAAATGAAACGACAAAAACAAAAACAGGGAACAAGTAAAAATTGGTAAACTTAAACGCTTATCATTTATAATTATTTATATATGAAACATTCATCAACAGCCGACAGGTCAAAGAGTATAAAAAAGATGCTCAATCCAGCCTCTTCCTCTTTGAGAGGAAGTTTGCCTATGAAGAAGCTAATATTTCTATTAACATTAGTCATAACAGGAACATTGAATGGATTTTCACAAATTACATTCAAAGGAACAGCGCCACATGCGGTGGTTTTAGGAGAACAGTTCAGAGTAAATTATACACTGACTACAACGGGAGAAAGAGGGAAAGATATCCGATTGCCTGAAATTAGCGGTCTGAAGATTTTATATGATTCTACTTTATCCGGACAAAGTTCCTCTACGAGTATTATCAATGGAAATGTATCTACACAGGCTTACTTTACCTATACCTTTGTTCTGTTGGCAGAGAAAGAAGGCGAATTTACCATTCCACAAGCAACCATCAAAGTGGGAAATAGCGAGTATAAATCCAATGAACTAAAAATCAAAGTCTTGCCGCAAGATCAGGCCGCAGCGGCCGCTTCCGCCAATCAACGAGCAGAACAACAAAAAAATAATTCGGCGAACTCTTCACAAAACCTTTCTAACGAAGATATATTTATCCGGATGCATGTTTCCAAATCTTCCGTTTACGAAAACGAAGGTTTCTTGGTAACATTTAAACTCTACAGCCTTGTGGATGTACTCGGTTTTGAAAATGCAAAATTTCCGGAATTTGAGGAATTTATTGCGCATGAAATCGAACTCCCCGAAAATAAACAACTAAATCTCGAAAATTATCAGGGACGTAATTACCGAACTGTAGTTCTTAAACAAATGATTCTATACCCGCAACGTTCCGGCAAGATTACAATCAATTCCGGTAAATTTGATACAAATGTCAGAATGAGAGCGCAAGCTCAAAGACAGCGCAGTTTTTTCGACGATTTCTTCGATACTTACACCAATGTTAAGAAAACATTAGTTACCTCGCCGACAACAATTGACGTAAAACCACTACCGGCAGGCAAACCGGCTTCTTTTTCAGGAGCTGTTGGCGATTATAAACTGAATTCTTCCATTAGCACTACCAATATGAAAGCCAATGAACCGGTAACGGTTAAAATTACTTTATCCGGTAACGGTAATATCAAAATGGTAAAAAATCCGGAAATTGTTTTTCCTAACGATTTTGAACTATACGACCCGAAAGTAGAAATCCATACCAAAGTATCCGGAACCGGAGTGAATGGAACGAAAACCATTGAATACTATGCCGTACCTCGATATGCCGGAAACTTTACGATCCCCGGCGTTTCATTTTCTTATTTCGATTTAAAAACAGGAACTTATAAAACATTATCTACCGAAACATATCATCTCCATGTCGAACCCGGAACAGGAGAAAATGCGTCTACGGCAACTATTGTTTCTGCAACAAATAAAGAAGACATCCGTTTTGTAGGACAAGACATCCGTCACATCAAAACCGATGAGTTTAGATTCCAAAAAGGAGACTTTTTCTTCGGAACCCCTCAACAGATTTTATGTTATCTGATACCGGCTTTGCTTTTTGCAATTCTGTTTATTGTCTATCGAAAACAAGTGAAAGAAAATGCGAATATTGCACTGGTTAGAACCAAAAAAGCCAATAAAGTGGCTTCAAAACGACTGAAACAAGCCGGTAAATATCTGAAAGAAAATAAAAGAGATGCCTTTTACGACGAAATGCTGAAAGCAGTTTGGGGTTATCTAAGCGACAAACTGAATATTCCTGTTTCAAATCTGACAAAAGACAACGTCGAAACAGAACTAATAAAATATGGAGTAGAAAAAGAACTTATCAAAGAATTTATTGATATCTTAAACAGCGCAGAGTTCGCTCGTTTCGCTCCTTCTCAATCGGAAGACACCCGAAACGATCTATATAATTCAACAGTAAACGCCATTAATCAAATGGAAAAAATTTAATCCGGTCATATTATAATGAAAAAAAAGAAGTATATGAAAGAATTGAAGAACATGAGAGAATTGAAAAATATTATTTTCCTTTCTTTCCTTATTTTCATTGCATCAACCCTAAGCCTTTCGGCTCAAGGAATTGTAGAGCAAGCCAATGAGGCTTATTCCGCAGGAGATTTTCAAAAAGCTGCCGAATTGTACCAATCCGCAATCAATGAAAAGGGAGAATCTTCTGCTGTTTATTATAATTTAGGGAATACTTACTATCGACTGAATCAAATAGCATCGGCGTTATTGAATTATGAACGGGCGTTATTATTAGATCCGGGAAATAAAGATATTCGCTTTAATTTGGAAATTGCCAAATTAAAAACGGTTGATAAAATTGAACCGGTTGGCGAATTTTTTTTAACCGAATGGTTCGATGCAATCCGAAATAAAGCGAGTACAAATCAATGGAGTACAATAGCTATTGTTTGTTTTATTGTTTTTATCGTTTGCTTGTTCCTGTTTTTCTTTTCGAGAAAAACAGGATTGAAAAAAACAGGATTTTATGCCGGAATTGGACTTCTCGCATTATGTATAGTGACAAATGTTTTTGCATACGGTCAGAAAAAGAAATTAACGCATCGGAATACCGCTATTATCTTTTCGCCCACTACTACTATCAAAAGTACGCCGGACCGGAGCGGTACGGATTTATTTATCCTTCACGAAGGAACTAAAGTAAAGATTACCAATAAACTGGGAGAATGGCACGAAATAGAAACCGTCGATGGTAACGTAGGTTGGATAAAAAATGATGAAATTGAAGTGATTTAATCGTGTACCCACTACGGTTAAAATTCGGTTCCGGTAAAGGCAACCGGCATTACTAAACGGTGAGAAAAAAATGTTTGCTTGATGCGAAAAGTTGTCTTTACCACCGATTTATAGACTGAAGGTAAGACAAAAGAGGAAAAACAAGACATCTATCTCTTTCTTCTTTTGTCTTTAATTTACATTATAGTTTTTTCATCATAAAAAAGATATTATCCGAAATATTTTTATTACCTTTGTGCCGTATTAGAAAGTGGACAGATTTGTAATGCTTGCAACCACAGAAAAAAAATGCTAAAAACTGCTTTTCGATAGTTCATTTCAAATCTCCCCCTACTTTCTGATAAGTATCAATGTCAAATTTTTTATTTTTAAACCAATTAAAAAAAATGAGTTATTTATTTACATCCGAATCTGTATCTGAAGGTCATCCCGACAAAGTGGCCGACCAAATTTCAGATGCTCTGCTGGATCAGTTTCTCGCTTACGATCCTGATTCCAAAGTAGCTTGCGAAACATTAGTAACCACCGGTCAGGTTGTATTGGCCGGAGAAGTAAAATCCAAATCATACATCGACATTCCCGATGTAGCACGGAAAGTAATTGAGAGAATCGGTTACACGAAGAGCGAATATCAATTCGAGGCGAAATCCTGTGGAATTTTCAGCGCTATTCACGAACAGTCGAGCGATATCAATCGCGGTGTGGAACGGGAAGATCCTCTTAATCAAGGAGCCGGCGATCAAGGAATGATGTTCGGCTATGCGACGAACGAAACGGCCAATTTTATGCCGCTCGCCTTGGATTTGTCTCATCAATTGTTAATTGAATTAGCTCATATCCGTAAAAATGAGATTGAGTTGATGCCCTATCTCCGTCCTGATGCAAAATCGCAGGTAACGATCCGCTATAGCGACGATGGAGCCCCGGAAGGCATAGATACAATCGTAATATCTACACAACACGACGAATTTATTCCCGGAGCAGATGAAGCGATGCAAACAAAAATCAAAGAAGACGTCAAAACTATTTTAGTACCGCGTGTAAAAGCCAAGTATCCCAAACAGATACAAGCATTGTTCAATAACGAAATAAAATATCACGTCAATCCTACCGGAAAATTCGTTATCGGTGGTCCGCACGGAGATACCGGATTAACCGGAAGAAAAATTATTGTGGACACTTACGGCGGAAAAGGAGCGCACGGCGGAGGCGCTTTTTCCGGAAAAGATCCTTCCAAAGTAGATCGTTCGGCTGCTTATGCCGCTCGCCACATTGCTAAAAATTTGGTAGCTGCCGGAGTTGCCGACGAAATCTTGGTACAAGTCGCTTATGCCATCGGAGTTGCCGAACCAATGAACATTTTCATCAATACGTATGGGAAAAGCAACGTAAATCTGAATGACAGTCAAATTGCAGAAAAAATAGCGGCTCTCTTTGATATGCGTCCGAAAGCCATTGAAACGCGCTTGAAACTGCGCAATCCGATTTATCTGGAAACAGCTGCCTATGGACACATGGGACGCCAACCGGAATTTGTAAACAAAACATTCTCTTCCCGTTACGACAATGAACCTCATAAAAATATAAAAGTGGAGTTATTCACATGGGAAAAATTGGATTACGTAGACAAAATCAAAGAAGTTTTTGGTCTCTGACACCGAATACGGACGAAACGAATTTTGAATTTAAATAGGGTTGAGATTCTCAACCCTAAAAATTTTAAATGCACGCTTGTTTATTTTGTATCCCTGATGAGCATTTTTACTTGACAATTATCTTTTTCACAATCGATTCGTTCTCTGTCGCAAACCTGAGATAGTAAATTCCCGAAGGTAAATCCAAACGATTAACGGTTACAGACTTTGCATTGCAATCGACTTTGCCCATTATTCTGCCTGAAACATTGAAAATTTCAAGGGTGCAGGCTTGCATATTTCCGGTTACTTCCACCGTAAAGTTTCCATCGTTGGGATTGGGATAGACCGAGAAATCAATGTTACCGGTTTTTTGCGATGCAACGGCTTGTTCCAGCGAAGTAAGGCTGTTTGCATCTTCTTCCATTTCAATTGCTTGAGCAGATAAAAGACTTGAAGATGTTGCTTGCGTCGCCTTAATGCTTACCGTAGAACCTGATTTGGCCCAAAAATACAGTTTTAAGATAACGCTTTCTGTTGCTTGAACATTAACTGTAACATTACTTTTAATTGTTGTATTAGCTATTTCTATATAATCTCCTTTTATATTAAAATTTTCCATCCCAATAAATCTTCTATCCACGAAAGATAGGTTCTATCCCCGATATAAACGGAAGAATAAATTTCGGTTACATTATGTAATAAGAAACGGATTATTGAGACAGTACCCGTAGCGGTTATAATTCAGCCAGTTCCCCGGCGCCTGTAAATACGGGTCGGGACTGAAGAATATCGCCGTCAGCGGATCGTACACCCGACCATTCATGTTGATCAGGTTGAACTCCGGCAGGTGTTCGTGCATCGTGTAGCCACGATTGAGGATAAAGGCCGTGCGCGTATCGGCTTGCGTCCAATCATTTGGGTTGCGTCGTTTGCCCCAGGGATCGTAGGCGTACTGCTCGGCGACCGTGCCGTTCGGCAACGATAAAGCTGTCAAAGAACCCTGGTAATCGGTGTGGGCGTAATACAGGGTATCTTTCCCTGCATTTTGAATATAAACCGCAACCAAACCGTTACCCCCGCAAAGATAATGAATTTTCCGGACATTGGCGCCGACAATTTCTTCTTCGCTCGGCGTAACGTCTACGCCGAGTGGAAGAACAACTTGCTTGACTTAATCTCTCATCATATATTTATCCATTCTTTTTATAAACTCATCTAATTCTTTACTTTTATATTTTTTCATACAACTTAAGACTATTGCTTTTTTATTGCCTAAATCTACAATGGGAGAAGGTTCTATGGTTTCAACAAACTTTTTTGCATAATCCTTAATCTCTTTAAACGCCTCAGGACTATATCTGAGAATGTCAAAGTACACGGCCTGCGATATATCAAGTTCGTCAATCCGTCTGTCTTTAAAACCTTCCGTAATACATACACAAAGAAAGTATTCTTTAAGCAATTCTCTCCATGCATCTGGTTTTGCTTCTTCTAAATCTATTGTACCAAGATTCGTAAATATTACCGGACGATTTGTCATAGAACAACTTATTAATGACGTTTTCATCTCACAAAATCTTTTCAGTTTTAAATAAATAAAACAATTCAGAATTTTATCAGGCACTTGTGCAGAATCGGTTTCAATTGTCCCCATTTTATACAGTTCTTTTCTTGTTACAAAATGTAATTTTTCAATTGAGATCTGTTCTATTGATATAAAATGTGGTTTCAAAATTAAATTCAAATCAATTCCCAATTGCGAATTTAGAAAAATTTGTCCAACTCTTTTGTAATTGTTTGTAACTTTTGTCCCAATTTCTTTTATATATTGGTTTGTAACTTCTATCGCTAGATCTCCTCTATATACTAATTCAAAACTCAGATATTGTAACTTACTTAAATCAAAATCTTCTGCGGCTTTTTGCAAAATCAAATTTAATTCATTTATCTGCTGTTGATAAGTTGTTTTATAATAGCTATGTTTATAAGTTTTTTGAATAATTGCAACAGAATCAGATACTGAATTTAAAAACTTTTTGTTGTTAGTACTATTATCAAGTTTGATTGAGATTCTTCCTCTGTTTTTATTTTCTAAAAATATGCACGAGAAATTAGAAGTATCTTTCCCTGTAACAATAAAATACTCTTTCTCTTTATATGAAGAACCTCCTATTTCCGATAGAATCATCTTACCGACAACAGTCGTATCCGCTATCTTTTCTTGTGAGGTAGATACGGAAATCTTAGAACAACTACAAGTATTTGATAATAGAAACGTTAAAAATATTAATTTTGCTTTCATGATTTCTCAATAATTAATGCCACCAATAAGTTGTTGTATTATACATGTGGTTTGCAGGTCGTCCTCTATAAATTACATCTAAATGACCTGTAACGCCACCTCCAAATCCAGTTTGAAAAATTACCGCATTTTTAACCACTTGATTTGTCCTTAATAAAGTAGGGGAACCCCATACTTTGCTTTTTGAAAGGTAAGCAGCCATTTGTTTAGCATTGATGAAATAATATTTTCCATCTCCGCCTTTATAAGCTCCTGAAGTTCCCTTTGGAATTTCAAAACCACTATAATTTAGAGCCTTACTTAAACGGGCGGCACAAGTATTTCCGAATTGTTCCGGATTATTTTTTGCCCATTCGCCCAGAGGTCCGCCAATATATTCATAAAATTCCTCAGGTGTAGTATAATCGAGAACATCATTGCGATAGGCTTCATATATTTCTTTCAGTTGCGCATTTGTAAATTTTTGTTGTAACCCTTGCGCTAAATGATTCAATCCGGCAGTCATCAATCCTATAGCTGCTCCTTCCCCAAAGTTACCTCCGGTTAATGCTGAACCTGCACCACCTGCTAAACCAGAAAAGGCGTAAGTACCTATTGGAGAATTAGCAAATGAACCTCCATACATCATAAAAGCAGAACCGGCTAAAGAACCAAGTGCCCCGGAAGCAAATCCCTGTTCAAAACTGCCACCGCCTATGCCGGACATCATGCCGTTAGCTACACCATGAGAAACTGCCCGTAAAACTTCTCCTGTGATGCCATTACTGCCGATTGCGCCAAAAGAAGCTCCTATTCCGGCGGTTATAGCGCCTGATACCGCGCCAATTCCAACAGATGCTGCAAACTGTCCCCAATTCCAGTTATCAAATCCGCCCTCACTAAAAGCTACATTTGCCGTATATCCGGCTCCTCCTATTATGGCTCCAACAATAATGGGAACAAACCAAACTATTTCCCCATTCGGGTCGGTATAAAGGAACGGATTATTCAAACAATACCCGTAGCGGTTATAATTCAGCCAGTTCCCCGGCGCCTGCAAATACGGGTCGGGACTGAAGAATATCGCCGTCAGCGGATCGTATACCCGACCGTTCATGTTGATCAGGTTGAACTCCGGCAGGTGTTCGTGCATCGTGTAGCCACGGTTCAGGA
>JAIRLY010000249.1 GCA_031259075.1 Dysgonamonadaceae bacterium
GAAACATTAATGCCGGAGGCTTTCGACAGGGCTGTTTTTGTGACTGTCCCGTTGATATGTTTCAATAAGGCTTCCGTATCGAAACCGAATACCAGTTCGTATTCTCTCTGTAAAATTTCGGGGACGGGTTGATTGCATCTTTTCAGGGCAACGATGTAACCGTCTAACGCCGCTTTTGCGTCTGCTTTGGCTTCTTCGACGGTTTCGCCGAATCCGAAAACATTTTCTATTTCTTCGAACCATAAGCCGTAACCGTCTTTTCCTGCTTCCAGTGTTACATGAATCTGTTTCATATCTGTTTATGTGTTTTAACGGGGGCTATTTAGCCCCCTTGATTATTTTCAGAATTTTGTTACATGTTCCTGTCGGAACTTCTTTTGCGCCGTGATACGGGACGCTGAATACAATCCCGTTGAACCGGTAATACTTGTGGCTGCTGGCATCCTGGTAAAGGAATTCGGCGCCTGCCTGTATTACCTTTCTGTCCAATTCTCTTGATTTCATATCTCTTATTATTTATTTGATTTTACAAAGGTAAATAATAATTTACCATTACGCAAATAAAACGGTAAATATTTTTATGCCTTACTGTATTTTTAACATATTAAAAAGCCCCGCCGGTAATGACGGAGCTAACCTTTAATCAAAAATACAAAAACTCACAACCAGTCAATTTTGCTTGCGAGCTTCACAATCAATTCGATGATTTTTTTATTATATTACTAATATTAGGAGGGCTGCCGGCGGTACGTAATAAACGAACAAAAAATGAAATATCAAAATTCCCTGTTCTCTGAAATGCAGAGGGCCTACTTTTGAACATACGGAAAACAACCGCTGATTATCAGCCTGTAACAAACAAATTATATCTTTTTTTCGCTTTTAACGGACAACAATGAAAAAAAACGCTTAATTTTGAACCGAAATTTTTACATCAATGAAAAATTATTTTTTACTATGCACGATTTTTCTGTTTTTTACAGATTGCAACGATAATAAAAAAAACGTTCAAATTTCTCTTACACAAGCTCAGGAATTATACGAACAAGCTCAATATAGTTCTGCTAAACAAATCTTGGATGAGTTAAAAGTACAATATCCTAAAGAATTGGAAGCTCAAAAAAAAGCGTTGCTTTTGATGCGTAAAATCGAATGGAAAGAGCAAGAACGAAATTTGGCGTTTTGCGACAGTATGATCGCTGTTCGACAAGCAGAGGCCGATTCGATGAAGCATTTTTTCATTTTTGAAAAAACAGAATATGACGATGACGGAAAATATATAGAAAAATCGTGGAATCCTCCGGCGGAAACCCAATTGAATTATATAAAAACGCTTGTAACCGAATCGGGAGAAATTGCCTTAATAAGTGTTTACAATGGTTTTTCGGATCTTCAATACGACCGCTTGAAAGTTTCTACGGCTTCCGGAGAATATATGGAAACGCAAGTTATTCCTTTCGACGGCGGCGCTAATTATTCTTTTCAAGACGGAAACGGAAGGCGTTATCAAATTGTAACTTATCAGAAAGGAAGGGATAATGGAGTAATCGGATTTATTTACAATCATTCGTCTGAAAAATTGACGGTTGCGTATTTGGGAAAGAAAAAATATTCATACATCATTACCTCCCCAATGAAAAAAGCATTGGTTAACAGCGTAAATCTCGCTGTTGCGCTTTCAGATGTCCGGCGATTGCAAAAAGAAAAGGAAAAAGCGGAGAAAAGAATTGAATATTTACAATCTAAAATTTAAGAATCTTTTCTCACGGAGGGTGAATTACAACTATATTCCACGAAAAAAATTGAATAATAACGCATAATAATTGTTGGAATGAAAAAGAAACCCTACCTTTGCTTTTAAGAAGCGCAAAGTAAATTTTATCCAAAGCAAATAAATAGTGGCACGATATCTTGATCCTAAAAATGACTTGATTTTTAAGCGAATATTCGGAGAACATCCGCACTTACTCATCAGTTTTCTGAATGCACTGATACCCTTACCCCCTAACCGTTTAATCAAAAGCGTTGAATACCTGTCGCCCGAACAGGTACCCGAAAATCCATTGAGAAAAAATTCCATCGTCAATGTAAAGTGCATTGACAATCACGGACGGCATTTCATAGTAGAGATGCAGGTGTACTGTAGCGATATATTCAAAAGCCGGATGGTATTTAATGATTCGAAAGCTTATGTCCGGCAAATCCGGGAAAATAAAAGCTATCATTTATTGCAACCCGTTTACGGGCTGGGTATCATCTGTGATGCTTTTGATCATACGACCGAAGAGTTTTATCATCACTATCAAACAATCAGTTGGTACAACACGGAAGAAGTCATCGAAGGCTTGGAGTTTGTTTTGGTAGAACTGGAGAAATTCAAACCCTCAAAATGGGAAGACCGAAAGATGGCGGTTTTGTGGTTGCGATTTCTCAGTGAAGTGGAAGATGAAACACGAGATGTTCCGGCCGACTTATTGGAAAACAAAGAGATACAAGAGGCCTTATCGCTTTGTGAAAAAAGCGCTTTTACATCGGGAGAATTGGAGCTTTACGACCAATATTGGGATTATATCCGCACCATGAAAGGAATAGTTGACGTTGCCAAAGCTGAAGGATTAGCCAAAAGAAAAGCCGAAGAATTAGCTAAAGCATTGGAAAGAACAGTTCTAACTGCCTATCAAAACAAACTTTCGATTGAACAAATCCAAGCATTCTCTAATCTAAGCAAAGATGATATTTTTGAAATCTTGAAACGAAATAAAATAGTCTAAGCTGTGGCCTCAGGCCGCTACTTAGACAGATTCACTCTCTACAAGAGCGTTTATATCCGGATTCTATTAGTATTAGAAATGTTTGAAACAAGCGATAAGATGTACCGGAAAGTTTGCCGTTTGATTAGAGGAGACTTGTCATAAGGAATTGTCCGGAAATTTTTGTCAATGATAGATTAACTGAAAAAGTTTTTGTTCGTCGTATATTTCATTTGCTATTTCTAACAGTTGCAGGGAAGTAATTGCATCAATCTTTTTATACGTTTCCGCAAGATTGTCGCACTGATTGAGATGAAGAAAACTTTTACCTGTTTTCAGAGCGATATTTTCCTTGTTTTCGCTCGCAATTCCCAATTGTCCTTTCAATTGTTTAACGGCTGCGTTCAGTTGCGAAGCAGTTAATCCGGCTTCACGAAGTTTTTTTAATTCGCTGTAAACTATCCGGATGCATTTATTCTCCAATTTGGGATCGCAACCCAGATAGATATTGAAAAAGCCGGTATCGCCATAAGAAATCAGATTTGATTCCACCGTATAAACCAATCCGCGTTTTTCTCTCAAAGAAATATTCAAGCGGCTATTCATGCCGGGACCGCCTAAAATATTGTTTAGAAGATAAAGTCCCATTCGCTGTTTATGGTGGTAACTGTATCCTTTTCCTCCAATTATGACATGTGTTTGATGAAGTTTTTTCTCTATTTTTTCTTTCACCGGAGGAATGATTTCAGGGCTTGTTCTCTTTTTGGAAGGCGAAAAAAGAGATTTCTTTTCTGTAAAATACTTATCGGCCAAACGAATGATCTGCTTGAACGAGGTTTTTCCATAAAAAAAGAAAATCATATTTCCCGGATGATAAAAAGAATCGACAAATTCACGACAAGAACCCGTAGTGAATGAGTTTAGCGTTTCTTTTTCTCCCAGAATATTATGTCCTATTTCGTTTCCTTTGAACAAGAGGTTTTCAAATTCATCGAATATCAATTCGGAAGGATTATCTTCATAGGAATTGATTTCGTCGAAAATGACTTCTCTTTCTTTTTCAATTTCCGTTTCGGGAAATTGGGAATGAAATACCAAGTCGGCAAGAAGTTCCATTGCCCTGCCGGTATCTTCCGAAAGGCAGACGGAATATAAAAAAGTTTCCTCTTTCGTAGTATAAGCATTGAGCTCGCCACCTACGTTTTCCATCCGGTTGAGGATATGCCAGGCTTTTCTTTTCAAGGTACCCTTGAAAAGTAGATGTTCAACGAAATGCGCCAGTCCGGATTGCTGCGGATTTTCGTCACGTGCGCCGGCATTGATTGCAAAGCCACAATAGGAAACAGAAGAAACAGAAGGTAAATAAACTATTCGCAGTCCGTTAGGGAACTCGTGAGATAAATATTGTTGTACAGATGCACTATTTGCCATATCAAATTTGATTCTTACGCAAAGGTAAAATGAAATTTTCGGATTACACACAAACGGATAAAAATTTCCTCGCAAAATTTATAGAAGAAATGTACATAAAAATTCCGGAACTATTTAGCGATAGTACTTTTCATTACATTTCTATGGCTGTTATCCGAAGAAGATAATATTACGTATCTGTATCATTATAAGTTATTTATTTCATATCACTTAATTAATTTGGGGCGATGTGTTTTCGTATATCTTCGATCAACAATTTGGTTCTATAATCCACACCTGTTTTATTTAAATGATAAGGTGTGTCAAACATGAGAGAATCCGGCATCCTGTATCTTTCCGGCGTCCCCAAAATGATCAATCCGGATGTAATATATTCCTGTTCTATCTTTTTAATGGCTTTTTCGGAATTAAAAAATGAAATATCCTGATAACTTGGGTATGAAATAAATAATGTAGTTCCTTTCTCCTGAAATTTTTGATTATACTTTTTTATTTCCTGCATTACTTTGGGATTATATTCATCTATTATCATTATCGTATCCGGCTCAAAGGAATCTATCCTTTGCATATCCCAATGCAAATAAGCATCTCCGTATCGATTAAATGAATTAACTTCGTAAATACCTGTCTTACTGTCCTCAACAGGTATATATTCAAAGTTATCCAATTTGGATAGAACTAAATTGCCTGTAAATGGAATGCAATTAAAGATTTGGTTCAAACTTAACAGTTTGATTTTTGATTTATTAATCTCCAATATAGTCCGTAACAATTCTTCAGAACCGTGATGCCATTTCCTGTAAAAATGTTGATATTCAGGAATAAGTACGATTATATCTCCTTTTTGGACATATTGTAAGGTATTTTCCAACATATATTTTATGCCGATGCCTGCGTGAATAGCTGTATTAATCGGATTTAATTCTAAAGAATCCTTAATCGTTTGGCTGTTTAAGCCAAAACTAAGGTTAGAACCTCCGATAAAAATTATTCTGGACGATGGGACATTAAGCAATAAAGAATCTTTTTTTATTGCTCCAAAAAGGTGTGAACCGGTTGCTCGGGGCGTTGGCGGTAACAAAAAAAGAAATACAATGAATAACCCTATGGTTATGACTGTGAATGCACTTACTTTGATTATAAATTTTTTCATTATTTTAGAATTGAAAATAAATAAATTCCTGTGTTTTTTCGTTGCAGCTAAAGCAAATAATCAGAACAGCAATCACAAAATAGAAAACATATCGTATTCCCGTTTTCCACGTCAATCCCAATTTTTCAAGAGCAAACGAGTTTTCTCTACCGAACCACTCAATACTTAACATTATCAATAGAAAAAAATAGCTTTTTTTGTAATCAAAGATCCGATAAAAGCTGTCTATTGTTTCTAATTGTCCTATTTTTTTTATGTATTCTAAAGCTTCTCCAATGTTTTCCGCTCTGAAAAATATCCAACCCAAAACGACCAATCCAAAAGTCAATCCCATTTGAAAAAATTCTTTCATTGTTGGAAATATTTTCCCTTCTGCCACGGTATTGGTATATTTCCGGTTTTTCCCCAATAGGATGAACGGTAAAAAAAGGACGGCATGATAAGTTCCCCACACAATAAACGTCCAGTTAGCGCCGTGCCAAAAACCGCTGACAAGGAAAATGATAAATGTATTCCGTATTATTTGTCCTTTTGTTCCCCGGCTTCCGCCCAGAGGGATGTACAAATAATCGCGAAACCAAGTGGTGAGCGAAATATGCCAGCGCCGCCAAAATTCGGCAATGTCCCTCGAAAAATAAGGGAAGGCAAAATTCCGCATCAAATTAAACCCAAATAAACGCGCTGTTCCGATAGCAATATCAGAATAACCGGAGAAGTCGCCGTATATTTGAAATGCAAAGAAGAAAGCGCCTATTAACAAGGTTGTTCCGTCTTGGTTTTGGTAATCATCAAAAATCGGATTTACAAAGGCGGCAAAGTTATCGGCAATAACGATTTTCTTGAACAGTCCCCATAAAATTTGTCGTAATCCGTTTACAGCATTTGTATAATCGAAAGTTCGCCGGACATAAAATTGAGGTAACAAATTTGTAGCCCGCTCGATCGGTCCGGCCACCAACTGAGGGAAAAAAGCAACGTATGCAAAAAAACCGACAAGGTCTTTTGTCGGTTCTATTTTCTTCTGGTAAACGTCGATGGAATAACTAAGCGCTTGAAAAGTATAAAAGCTAACACCGACTGGAAGAATGATTTTAAGGGTTGCCGGTTGCAAATAAACTCCAATAGAGGCAAAAGCAGATACAAAATTCGCTACAAAGAAATTATAATATTTAAAGAGGGCTAAAATTCCAAGGTTTAACAGGATATTGCTGATTAATACTGTTTTAGCAGATTTGACGGGGGGGGGTAAGCTCCTTATTATCAAATAGTTGCATCAACAGGCCGCTGCCCCAACTGCAAAAGCTGGTAAATGCAATCAACAAAAGAAAACGCCAATCCCACCAGCCGTAAAAAACATAACTGGCAACAAGGATAAACAAATTTTGTAATCGCAGGTTACGATTGAAAACAAACCAATAAAATAAAAATACGATTGGTAAAAAGACTACAAATGTAATCGAATTAAATAGCATTAGTTTACGATTTCCTTCAATATGTTAAAGAATATATTTCTCTGTGTATAATTCCGTACCCGCCCAATTTTGTCTGTACGATTCTTACTCTTCAAGCAAGTATTTCCGGTCGGGATATCTCTTCACGAACCGCTTCCAAAAATTATGGCGATATAGCAAAACCAAATCCTTAAATTTCTTTTCGTTAAACCCTCTATCGCGGGCATAAATTCCGGCGATAAAAAGAATGACTTCCGTCTTTCCCCATAATTTTCGCAGATTGAAAGCCGCCGTTTTCTCATCTATTTTCTTATCAATGCGCATCCGGTTTACATCCACCAAACAAAAATGATATTGTTCGCCGTTCTTTTCATAGAGAATATTTCCGGGAGAATAATCGAAATGCAAAACATGCTGTCTGTGAATATCCGCCGTGAAATGCGCAAAAGCTTCTGCTAAATCTTTTACCTCTTTGAGCGGACATCCATGCAATTCGCGCAACAAACCGGAATAGGATACATACGACGAAACATAGAAAGAACGAGAAAGCAAGCCTTTTTCTTTTTCTTCAATTGATGCAATGGGAGAAGGCGTATAAATTCCTTTTTCCTGCAACTTCAACGCATTCCGGTAAGAGCGTCCGGCTTTAGAGGAACGAAAAAAGGTATAGGCAATCCGGTTTATAAAATGAGGAATCTTAAATGATTTTACAACTAAATCCTGATTATTAAAAAAGAATCTTCTCAATTCATTTCTACCTTTATAAATAATATCTCCCTCCTGTTCAAACCAAGCAGGCAAATTTTGAATATCAGGACATAATAATTGATAATCAGGATTAGTAATATTCATTTGATTTATATTATCAAGTGTTCTTAACTGAATAAAAATTGTACAAAGTTAATGCAAAATTCCGTATTAAAAAACAAATATAAACAGTTTCAGCAGTTTGTCCTTAAATCTGTAAGCCCAAAACTTGTTCTTTAAAAGAAATTTTTACTCTCAAAGAATTTTTAACTCTTTGATTTTCTGTGTCTTCTCTGTGTTGTAAATTACACAGAGAACTATTGAAAAAAATGCGTTGT
Source organism: Dysgonamonadaceae bacterium (assembly GCA_031259075.1). Classification (GTDB taxonomy): domain Bacteria; phylum Bacteroidota; class Bacteroidia; order Bacteroidales; family Azobacteroidaceae; genus Azobacteroides. The sequence goes on from JAIRLY010000249.1 coordinate 7,871, forward strand.
ATTCTAAAAAACGCGAACGTTGTCTTATTAACATTTTAAATCATAAAAGACAGAAAAAAAATTACGGATTTAAAGTTTGTCTTAAAAAAATAATCTTTTTCTAATATGTAAAAATACTTCCGCCTACAAATTCCCTTAACAAAGAAGTATTCGGTAATTCGTCTTTATCTACATAATTGAAATAATGCAGGAATTTTAACAATCGGTGAGCGTCTGAAAATTCGCTGTCGATTTGGGTAACCTCTTTCAAAATCGGTTCTGCAATCTTCCGTAAAGCGGCTAATTCGTAAAGCATTGCCGAGTTAAACATCGCATCGGCATTTTCTTGATAAGGAAAAATCCATTTATCCTCGCCTTCCCTGACTAAAGGCCAACGGGAAATGGTTTCTTTGGCAGAATATCCACGAAATTGAAAATCACGTACTATTCTTCTTATCAGACGGTTATCGGTGGTAGAAATACAATTGTGGTCGTCTAAAGAAATGGAAGTCAATGCCGATACGTAAATTTTATATGTAATCTCCGGCGGAATAGAAGGGATTAGCATGGGATTCATTGCGTGAATTCCTTCCATTACCAATACCGAATTTTTTCCTAATTGAATAGAATTTCCTCTATACACCCGCTCTCCCTTCAGAAAATCATAAGTAGGTAAAGCAACTTTTTCTCCGGAAATTATTTTTTGAAGATCTTCATTGAATTTGGGCAAATCAATGGCGTAAAAGGTTTCATAGTCGTATTCTCCATTTTTATTTAAGGGAGTGTTTACGCGATTCACGTAGTAATCGTCCAAAGAGATGCTAACGGGCCGAATGGTATTGGCTAACAATTGAATTTGAAGTCGTTTACAAAAAGTTGTTTTTCCCGAAGACGAAGGTCCTGCAATCAATACGATGCGGACTCCTTCATCGAATTTTCGGCGGATTTCATCTGCGATTTTACCAATCCTTCTTTCCTGAAGAATTTCGGCTACTTTTACAATCGTAGATATTTCTCCTTTTTTAATATCCGAATTTAAAGCGGCGGCATTGGCTCGATTCATTTTTTTCTGGTATTGTTTGAGGAAACGAAAAACGGCCATCATCTTTTCCTGCTTCACATAAGGTTGCAATTCGTTAGGTGCATTTGGGTTGGGAACTCGCAGCAACAGACCTCCATTGCATTTTATGACATCAAAAAGATAAATCCACCGGGTGCTGGGGAGCAAACAACCGTAAAAACTATCTACATAATTATCCAGACAATCGTACTTACAGTATACATCCCCTACCGTTTCTAAAAGAAGCGCTTTATCATTCATTTTATTTTTACGAAACAAATCAATCACTTTAGCCGTCTGTTCTTCAAATGTTTGAAATTGAAAATCGGCGTCAATTATTTCCTGTATTCGTTTTTTAATGGCCGATACATCTTCTTCAGTGGTGCTCCGGCCCAATTCAAGTTCACAATAATACCCTTTGGAAAGAGAATGTTCGATATAAAGTTTTTTTTCAGGAAACAGATCGTGTACTGCTTTAGCCAAAACAAAACAAAGCGAACGGACATAAGTTCTCATCCCCGACGGATCATTGATACCGATAAATTCAATCTCTTTAGGTTTGTAACAGCGATATTTGAGCGATTCGGTTTTATTATTTACTTTTGCACAAGCCGGTTTGTAAGGAAATCGGAAATCCATTTTATCATAAATATCTAAAAGAGAAGTCCCTGCGTCAAATTCTCTATACATTTTATTGTTTTTGCAATATATTTCAATTTTATCAACCATAAGAAAATGTTAATTATATGTTAAAATAATGATCATAAATAACAAAATTACAAAATAGTTTGGACTTTGTACTAATTTTTGTCAGGAAAAGAATTAAATTTGCACGCTATTTTGAATAACAAAAAAAATAAATTAAAAACAAATTAAAAAATGCAAAGATGAAAAAGTTAGCAAATGTTTCTTTATTTTCACTATTAGCTTTTGTAGCCATAACGCTATTTTCTTGTAACGCGCAAGTTCCTAAAGCAGAATTACAAACAGATATAGACTCTGTTTCTTACGCACAAGGGGTATTGTTTGCATCTCAACAAGTAGATCAAATATTTGCTCAGTTTGAGTTGGATTCGGTTTATAAAGCGGATTTTATGAAAGGTTTTCAAGAAGGTTTTTGTATTGATGCCAAGGACAAAAAAACGAATGCTCATGTAGTTGGTAAAATGGTTGGACATCAAATGGGTACACAATTTGTTCCTTATTTCAACAAAGAATTATTCGGTGAAGATTCTACTCAAACCATGAGCCGGAAAAACTTTTTGTCGGGTTATCTGGAAAGTGTTAGAAATCCGAATAAAACCATTATATCCAGAGAAGAAGCTCGTGCCTATGCTATGACTGCTACCGAGAGAATAAAAAAAGCTTCGCTTGAAAAACAGTATGTTGATGTAAAAAAAGAAAATCTGGATTTCTTGGAAAAAAACAAAGCCGGTGAAGGAGTTGTAGTTTTACCCAGCGGTTTGCAATATAAAGTAGTAAAAGAAGGAACCGGCGCTAAACCCTTGGCTACCGATGTTGTGAAAGTAGATTATCATGGTACGACTGTCGATGGAAAAGTGTTCGATAGTTCTGTTGAACGAGGTACTCCTGCGGAATTTCCACTCAATGGTGTAATTGCAGGTTGGACGGAAGGTATTCAATTAATGCCTGTCGGCTCTAAATATATCTTTTATATTCCTTACAATTTAGCTTATGGAGAACAAGGAAGAGGCGAAAATATCGGCCCGTTTGCAACCCTTATATTTGAAGTAGAATTGTATGAGATTGTGAAAAAATAAATGAATGTGCCGGTGTGCTGATAAAAATAACCAATTACATCAGTTCAACTTTATCGGCACATCGGTACAAATCAATTCGTTAGCATATCGACTTACTAAAAAATTATGGAAAAAATAGATAAATTAGACCGAAAGATATTAGAGATTATCTCTCAAAATGCACGTATCCCGTTTAAGGATGTCGCTGAAATATGTGGTGTTTCCCGTGCAGCGATTCATCAACGTGTACAGAAAATGATCGAACTGAAGATAATTGTCGGATCCGGTTATCACATCAATCCCAAAGTTTTAGGATTTAACACTTGTACTTATATTGGCGTAAAGTTGGAACGCGGTTCCATGTACAAAGATGTTGTACCCGAATTTGAAAAGATTCCTGAAGTGGTGGAATGTCATTTTACCACAGGCCCTTATACAATGCTGATTAAACTCCATGCAAAAGACAATGAACATTTTATGGAGTTGTTGAACGGCCGCATTCAGGAAATTAATGGCGTTATTTCTACAGAAACATTGATATCTTTACGTCAAAGTTTCAAACGGGAAATACCTGTCATGACGAAAACATAATTGTTTCTCCCTCCGTTTTCTGAAACGAAACGGGAAATGCAGGGGGGGAGGAGAAACAGATGGTTAAAATTGCTTAATGCTTGTATTTCTCTTATGTTTTTATTTACTTTTGTAATTCAGGTAATTGCTAAGAGATAAATTCATGCTCAAGAAAGTATTTCCTCTTTTGTATTTTGCTGTATTCATAAGTTGTGTGAAAGAAACACCTCTGATCAATACAGTGTGTGAATTGATTCCTAATGGTACTTATCTGATTAAGTGGGAAACGTTCCCTCCCATAAAAGGAACCGTAAAAGTCTACGAATCAAATCGTCCGGATTCCTTTAATCTTTATTCTCCTATTTTTGAACTGAATATTGAAGATGGATACAAAAGAATTTTGACGGCGCCGGCTTCTTCACGTACCTATTTCAAACTGGTCTTTAATAAAAAATATTCAGTTATTACGGCCGATAGAACAGTTCCCATGCAAGGCATCTTCAATTTCAGGGATTTGGGCGGTTACTACAATAAAGAAAATAAACAACTTTACTGGGGAAAATTATACCGGTCAGGCTCTCTGGCAATGGCTACACGACATGATTTGAGAGTACTTGGCAAATTAGAGATAGAAACAGTTATCGATTTACGAACGGAAAAAGAAAGTTATTCTTATCCGAATAAGTTCAAAGCGCCGCAGGTTTATAATCTTCCTCTGAGGGGAAACCGGTACGATATTTTTTTCGACGAAATATTATCTCAAAAAATGAAACGTAAGGATATTTTGATATATGATCAGAATGTATTTTCGTTTCTGTTGGAAAACAATACAGATTACTTTATCAAAATGTTCGACATCTTGCTGGAAGAAAATAATTACCCGATTGTTATTTATTGTTCGTTGGGTAAAGACAGGACAGCAATTGCTTCGACGCTTATTCTTGCGGCATTGAATGTGGATGAAGAAACGATTGTGGAAGATTTTCTTTTATCCAACAATTTGATCAATTACCATTCTTTGGTACAAAATGCAGATTTGTATCCGATTGAAGTTCAGGAAACCATCACCGCCCTCTTTAGCGCTCAGAGAGAAACCATCAAATATTCATTGGAATTACTAAAAGATAATTATGGTTCAATTGATAATTATCTTGAGAAAGAACTGAAACTGACTCACCGGAAACGGGAAAAACTAAAAAGTTTGTTGCTCTATCAAGAATAACAACGAAATGATAAGCCAAATCGCTCAATGAAAGCTTAATCTAAAAATTTGCCCACACACTTTTTTATTTATTACTTTCTATTTTTTATTTCAAAAATTCTTGTTATTTTTGTTCCGTTGTAATCAATAAACAATGCAATACAGCAGTCTTTGATTTCGACACAAAACTTAACAACTATTAATCAATAGCTTAAAAAACATGCAAAGAACAAAATCGAAATCGGAGACTAAAGCGGGTATATACATGAATCTTCTCAACGATTGGGGATTCAAATATGTTTTTGGAAAAGAAAAAAATTTAATCTGTTTTCTGAACTTGGTTTTTCAGGGGAAAGAAGAAATAAGATCGATTGTTTATCTACCTACTGAACAGCTTGGTAAAACAGAAAAGGATCGAAAAGCGATTTTTGACGTATATTGCAAAAATGAGAAAGAAGAACCGATTTTGCTTGAAATGCAGAATCTTTCCCAAGCTTATTTTAGAGATCGTTCTTTGTTTTATTCAACGTTTTTAGTTCAACAGCAATCGGTCAAAGGAGATTGGAATTACAGATTAAAATCGACTTATGTCATTGGAATATTGAATTTTGTTTCCAAAGGAAAAGTTGACGGCAATTATATAGAGCGAGTATCCCTGCTCAATGAGCAAACGAAAGAGCCGGTTTCCGATACATTAAAATTTATATATATCGTATTGCCGAAATTTAAGAAGAAGTTAAACGAATTAGCGAATGATTTGGACTATTGGTTGTATATACTGAAACATTCCAAAAAGATGAAGTCACAACCGAAAAAGTTAAAGGAGAATTTTTTTCTTGAATTATTAGAAGAAATAAAGTTAGAACAATTAAAAGGAAAGAAAATGAAAGCATACAGGAACAGTGAACTTCGATATGAAGATCTTCATAATTTTACCAGTTATGCCAAAGAAGAAGGAATCTTGGAAGGTGAAAAAAGAGGTATAAAAAAAGGAGAACAAAAGGGTTCCATGGACAGTAAACTCCAAATTTCCAGAAAACTATTGGAAATGGGATTGTCTATAAAAGATATATCTGAAGCGACCGGACTTACACTTCAACAAATTCAGCAAATAAATTAGATATTGGAGACTTACACTCTCTTTTTAAAAACGGCGCTAAAAGTTTTATATCTTTCATCGAAAAAACTTACTCATTCGTCGAAATTCCGCTCTTTTTCGACGAAACATGTTAGTCTTGCACATCAAATCGGAATATATTTGTCGGCGAATAAAAATGAATAAATAATATTACGCATTTTTAACAAAATAAAAACGGAAAAACTTTTTTTGTTTCAAAAGTTTTCTTTTTCTTTGCAGTCAAAAGTAAAATATTTATTAATGTTATTTGTTTTAAATAACAGAAACTGCAAAAATGGAATTAAGAGACAGAATTATAGAGGAAGCATCGCTACTTTTTTTCAATAACGGAATAAAAAGTATGACCATGTCCGACATTGCCAACGAATTAGGCATTTCTAAAAGAACACTCTATGAGGTTTTTCACGATAAAGAAGAACTTTTGGAAAAATGCATCGTTACACACATGAAGAAAGCCGATCAAGAAATGGAAGCGCTGATAAAAAATTCGGAAGATGTGATCGATACGTTGATGCAGATCTATAAAAAACATCTCAACGACATGCGAAACGTACACAAAACAGTGATACACGATTTGAAAAAATATCACACTCAAATCTATAAGAAAATCGAATGTAAACAAAAAGAGGTAACTTATATTTTTATCCCTTTATTAAAAAAAGGAGTTGAACAAGGATTGATACGGAACGACGTCAATTTCGAAATTTTAATATGGCTGTTAAAGAGCCAATTCAAAGCGCTGATGGCTGATGATTTTATTCCGGTCGACAAGTATTCTGTTGATGAATTTATTCGTACAATCATCCTTAATTTTATACGAGGAATTGCTACTCCGTTAGGAAATGAAAAAATAGATATGATAGTAGAAAATTTAAAAAAACGATGATTTCATCGTTTTTAGGTTACATAAAATATTAATAGGTAAAAGATGATGAAATTTAAATTAGGCAAAAAGTTGATTATTGCATCCATAGCAATTCTAACGTCTCTTATAACAATGGCTCAAAATAGACAAGCTCCTCTTGAAATAACCTTGGAGCGAGCGATTGAAATTGCTTTGAATGAAAATCCTTCGGTGAAAATAGCCGATATGGAAGTACAGAAAAAAAAATATGCGAAAAAATCAAGTCAATCAGCGCTTTATCCTCAGATCGACGCCGTGGGGCAATATAGCCGGACACTGAAAAAACAAGTAATGTATATGGATGGAGCTTTTAATATGGAAGAAACATTTGCTCCTATAATCAGTGGAGTAGACAATACATTTGCGGATCATATTCAGGGTTATGTTTCCGGTGATAAGGGAGAATTATATCAGAATATCGCAAAGAACTCTCCCCCTCCAGCCGACTCCAACGAAGGAATAGCTATCGGCAGAGATAATAACTGGTCGGGAGGATTTCAGTTGAATTGGCCTGTAGTAGTTCCCTCACTCTGGAAAAATCTGGAAATTTCCAGTTTAGATGTAGAATTGGCCGTAGAAAGCGCCCGATCGTCCAAGATCAACATGATTAACTCTATCCGGAAAGCCTATTATGGCGTATTGTTGGCTAAAGACGCTTTGCACGTATTCCAACAAAGTTATGACAATGCTATTTTGAGCTATAACAATGTCAACGATAAATACGAGCAAGGAATAGTCTCTGAATTTGATTTAATACGTGCGGACGTAAATGCCAAAAATATTAAGCCGAATCTGATTCAATCTCAAAATGCTTACAATATCGCCTCATTATCATTGAAAGCTTTGATGGGGATCGACATTGATCAGGAAATTTCAGTAGATGGCAGTTTATTGGATTACGAAGAAAGTCTTTACAATGAAATATTGAGCGTGGATACTTCCCTTATGTATAATTCCGATTTGAAGAAATTCGACATTCAAAAAGAACAAATGCAAAAATCTGTGGAACTGTATAAAGCTCAATATTATCCGACAATCTCTATTTCAGGAAATTATATGTATATGTCGATGAACAATAATTTTAAATTCGGAGATTATCGATGGAACCCGACGTCGTCCGTCAATTTAAATATTTCTATCCCGATTTTCGACGGATTAAAAAAACAGAACGAAATCCGGCAGACAAAAATTTCACTCGAACAAATGCATTGGCAGCGAGAAGATATTGTACGCAACTTAAAGTTAGCAGTCAACAATAATATAAACAATATGACCAATTACGTAGAACAGATAATTTCTACGAAAGATGTGATAGCGCAAGCTCAAAAAGGATACGAAATTTCCCAAAAATTATACGATACGGGAATGGGAACCTTGCTCGATTTAAACAATGCCCAATTGGGATTAACGCAAGCCAGTCTGGCATTCAATCAGGCAATCTACAATTTCTTAGCTGCTAAAGCAGATTTAGATAAAACACTGGGAATTGAAATAAACAAGTAAATAAAGACAAACGATAATGAAAACTAAAAAATTATTCAAATTATTACCCTTTTTAAGTTTAGGATTTTTGATTTCCTGCGGAGAAAAAAAGCAAGAAACAGTCCAGGAAGACACAAAAGTCAAAGTGAGTACAACAATAGCAAAACTTCAAGCAGTAGATAATATTTCCATTTACACAGCAAACGTCCAAGCCGATGTGATTAATCAAATCACGCCTGCTATTCCGGGCCGCATCGAAAAAATCTATGTGGAAATCGGTGACAAAGTAAGTGTAGGACAACTGCTGGTACAAATGGAATCTTCGAATCTGCAACAGCAAAATGCACAATTGGCAAATTTAGAACGGGATTATGCCCGTTACAGCGAATTGCTGAAAGTGGGGGGTATTGCCCAGCAACAAGTGGACCAGATGAAAACGCAAATTGATATTTTAAAAGCAGCTATTAAAAATATACAGGACAACACCCAGCTAAGAAGCCCGATTAATGGCGTAGTAACTGCCCGTAATTACGACAATGGGAATGTTTTCGCTCAACTCCCTATTCTGACCGTTCAACAACTAAACTCGTTGAAAGCCATTATCAATGTCTCGGAAGCTGATTTCTCGAAAGTAAAAATCGGGATGCCGGCCAATATCAAATTGGATGTTTACGACAATGAAACCTTTGCTGGAAAAGTAAGTTTGATTTATCCTACCATTGATGCTGCAACTCATACGTTCGGAGTAGAAGTAGCGATCAATAACAGGAACGCTAAAGTCCGTCCGGGAATGTATGCGCGTATTGAGTTGAATTTTGGAATCGGACAAAGCATCGTTGTGCCGGATATGGCTGTTCAAAAACAAACCGGATCTAACGATAAATATATTTACACGGTAGAAAACGGTCGAGCTAAATATCATAAAGTAGAATTGGGGCGACGTCTAAACGCCGATTATGAAATTCTTTCCGGTATAAATCAGGGCGATGAAGTGATTATTGCCGGTCAATCCCGTTTGATTGATGGAACACCGGTTGAGAAATAAAAATAAGAAATAATAAGATAAAAATAAAACATAATGAGTCTATATGAATCTGCGGTAAAAAAACCGATTACTACCGCATTAATATTTATCGGAGTCGCCATTCTTGGGTTATTTTCTCTAACTCGGTTACCGGTTGATTTATTTCCCGATATAGAGGTTAACTCATTGACTATCATTACGGCATATCCGGGAGCCAGCGCTTCGGATATTGAAATAAACGTAACGCGGCCAATAGAAAACACTCTGAATACAGCGGAAAACTTAAAGAAAATAACGTCTCAATCCAAAGACAATATGTCGTTGGTAACTTTGGAATTTAATTACGGAACCGATATAAACGTTGCCACGAATGATGTGCGGGATAAAATTGATATGGTCAAATCCCAGCTACCGGATGATGTAACAAATCCTATCATTTTCAAGTTTAGTATGGATATGATTCCGGTTGTCATTTATTCTGCAACAGCGAAAGAAAGTGTCAATGCTCTTTATAAAATATTGGATGAAAAAGTCGCTAATCCGCTGAACCGGATAGCCGGAGTAGGCGCTGTAACCATTGCCGGCGCTCCGCAACGACAAGTGCAAATCAATGTTTCCCCCGAAAAATTAGAAGCGTATAATCTAACGGTCGAACAGATTTCAGCAGTTATTCAAGCGGAAAATCTGAATGTACCGGCAGGTAGTTTCGATGTTGGAACAACTACTTATGCATTACGTGTCGAAGGAGAATTTAAAGAGAGTAACCAATTGATGGATATCGTATTAGGTAGTCGTAATGGGAAAAATGTCTATTTAAAAGACGTAGCTACGGTCAACGATACCATTCAAAGCAGGATTCAAGAAGCATATACCAATGATATAAAAGGAGCAACGATAGTTGTCCAAAAACAATCCGGATCCAATACTGTCGATATTGCCGAAAAAGTAAACAAAATAATTCCGGATTTACAACAGACGCTTCCCCCGGATATTCAATTGTCGTTAATTATGGATTCATCGGATTTTATCCAAAACTCCATTGATTCGTTAATTGAAACAATTTTGCTGGCAGGCATTTTTGTCATTTTAGTCGTATTATTCTTTTTAGGGCGTTGGCGAGCCACGATTATTATTATATTGGCTATTCCGATTTCTTTGATCGCTTCTTTCATTTATCTGATGGCGACCGGAAGTACGCTTAACATTATATCGCTTTCTTCTATCTCCATTGCCATCGGAATGGTAGTAGACGACGCCATAGTGGTACTTGAGAATATAACAAAACATATCGAAAAAGGAAGTACGCCCAAAGAAGCCGCCGTATATGCAACCAACGAAGTGGGTGTAGCGGTAATTGCTTCTTCATTGACGATTATTGCCGTATTTTTCCCGCTTACCATGACGACCGGCCTGGCAGGAGTAATGTTTGGCGAATTAGGATGGATGGTAACCATTATGATTAGCGTTTCGGTAATCGTCGCTTTGTCGCTCACACCGATGCTTTGTTCCCAAATGCTCCGGTTGACAAATACACAAGGGAAGCTATTCGATAAATTATATGCACCCATCCATAAAGCACTCGACAAATTGGATTTCCAATATGCGCGACTGGTTAATCTTTGTGTAAGAAATCGTTGGAAAACGCTGTTGGTTTGTTTTTCAATCTTTTTCATTATCATGCTTCCGGCTCTTAAAATAGTGAAATTCGACTTCATGCCGTCTTCCGATAACAGCATGATTACGGCTACGATTTATCTTCCTACCGGTACCCGTATGGAAGTGGCACGAAAAGCAGCTGAAAAAATAGACAATATTGTGAAAACAAATTATGAGAAGGAAGTAAAAACACGTTCTTTCTCCGTAGGTCAAGCCGACGAAAACAATACATTCGCCGCTATGCAGGAAAATGGTACCAATTTGATTTCATTCCGTTTCCGTTGCATCGATCCGGATGAAAGAAAACTGTCGATTTACGATATTGCCGACGGATTACGCAAAGAATTGGATAACATGCCGGAACTTTACAAATATGTGGTCACTCCCGGAGGCAGCGGTGGAATGATGGGTACAGGAGCAAGTACGGTAGATGTCGAAATTTATGGTCATGACTTAGCGCTAACCGACCGGATTGCCGACGAATTGAAAATACGACTCGCATCCGTAAAAGGATTGCGGGATATAACGATCAGCCGTCAGGATTACCGCACGGAATATCAGATTGATTTTGATCGCGAAAAACTGGCTGAGAATGGGTTAAATTCTGCTACGGTAGCATCGTATGTCCGCAATCGTATCAACGGATCTTATACATCCAAATATCGCGAAGACGGCGACGAATACGACATCGTAGTCCGCTACGATGAAGCCTATCGTCAATCTATAGAAGATATCCGAAATATTACGGTTTATAATAATGCCGGTATTCCGATCCGGATTCGCGAATTGGGAACCGTCGTTGAAAAATCTTCACTTCCGCAAATCGACCGGCAAAACCGGCAACGAATAAATAAAGTACAAGGTTCGCTGTATGAAGCCGCTTTGAGCGATGTGGTAACAGAAACAAACAAAGTGATCGACGCTATGCGGTACGAAGGAAAAATACCTTCTGAAATCGGTATCAAAATCGGCGGATCGTACGAAGATCAACAAGAAACCAATAGCGATTTAATACTTTTGATGTTGCTTTGCGTACTGCTGGTATATATTGTGATGGCCGCACAATTCGAATCGCTCACTTATCCGTTTATTATCATACTATCGCTGACATTCGGTTTAGCCGGCGTATTTCTGGCGCTGATGATTACGGGAAAATCCATGAGTTTGATGGCCATGATCGGATTGGTAATGTTGATTGGTATTGTTGTGAAAAATGGTATTGTATTTATTGATTACGCTAATCTCAACCGGGAGCGCGGCATGTCGATCGATAAAGCCATTATCTCTGCCGGAAGGTCTCGTTTACGTCCCATCCTGATGACCACAGCCACTACCGTTTTGGGTATGATCCCGATGGCTATTCCAAGAGGTTCCGGATCTGAAATGTGGCAGCCGATGGGTATTACAATTGTCGGCGGTTTGACTTTATCTACGCTCTTGACATTGCTCTATGTTCCGGCTCTTTATTCCATTTTCGGAGGAAACGGTGTAAAAAGAAAGAGGAAAAAGTA
>JAIRLY010000272.1 GCA_031259075.1 Dysgonamonadaceae bacterium
TAATTAAAAAGAATTTCACCATGTTAGGCTTTGAAGTACGTTTTGAAGATAAGGTAATACATGCCTCTGTTGATAATGAGAGTGTACTAAGTATAATTTTGGATTATCGCTCCAACTCAATAGCGCCGAAAGAAAACCATATTGCACATTTCAGCATTGGAGGTTTAGAGTCATTTGAACATAAAAGATGGTTTATGGGCAATATTGAGGATGTAAACATGATAACAATCCGAATTATTGATGTAGAGCAAACATCTCCGTTAAAAAGTTACCCTCAAGACAGAACAGGATTAATGAAAGAATTTTACACCTTAAAAAAAGAATTGGCGGAGGCTGGTTTGTTATGAATAAAGGATTTGAAATTCGATTTAGAGGCACAATTGCCAGAATTGCGGTAAATGAGCTGTCTTTTATGAGCATTTTTGTTCAGAAAATTCGGGGAAAGTTTGATTTGTCTGTTATAGGAAATCTAAAGTCGGAAGGAGAGCCATATCGCTGTTGGATGTTTGCTGATGATTTAGTATTGGGTGAGGAAGTTATCATTGAGAGGAAAGAAATCAAACAAAGTTCCGACCCGCTTAGCTTTCCCGATTCAGGGAAAATTCCGGTTCCCAATGAAAAGGAAGAATTGCAATGGAAGCTAAGACGTTTTCATACGCTTGAAGAGTTACTATCGGAGGAAGGTTTGATATGAGTTTGCAGTAAGGAAACAGAACAATTACTGCCCGGTTTCGGTGAAAAAGGTAATCAAGTCAGGCAGGACAAACGTTTCGGAGAAATTATCTCCCAAAGCAGGATGAAGTAAGGAGATACGGCGACCGGCAGGCTTTCAAATGCTGAATGTGGAGAAAAATATGGCGACTGTGTGGAAGCAGGAAATATGCCAAGTTGGAAGTGTTATGATTGTTTTAGAGGTAGTTTTTCTATTCCGGGAGGCAGTCATGGTACAACAGGAGGTGCTCGAATTTATCCATCTATCTTAAACTAACAAACAATATGAATGCTTTTATTAAATATGTCATTGGCTGCATGCTGCTGTGCGTCTATGGTAATCTATGTGCACAGCAGCAAAATAGGGCTAACTCATCTCCGCAAGAAACCAACCTTTTTGAATACGGAGAGCCATTGACTTCCGGTGAGGCTAATTTGAAGAATCTTTTCAGCAATTTTCCAAAGCTTGTGAAAAATGCCGACGAGGTAGATTTATTATCATATAAGTATGTAGGCGTTGTTGAAAATCGTAGGCAGGCAAGGGATTTTGTAGAAAAGAACATCTACCCCAACGCGCCGGGTTGGAGCGTGTCCATAGCTCATGCAGGCACGGGCGATAGCGCCTCCCAACAGCCGGTTGTTTGGTTGGAAACTTCGGCAACGGTTGGCTCGAATAAATCGGAGCTAAGTGAAATTATAAAAACGATTTCGGAAGAGTACATTCAAACAGGCTACGAGGTGTATATGATAAAGTTCGTTTGCTTGTTGAAAACGTACGAATATTACGTTTTTGTAAATCCGAAAACAAAGCAGGTTGTTACAAAAGGGAACATCTTTGGATTTAACCTTCGCCCGATATAGATATTTACAGAACAAAATTTAACTAAAAACATCAAAGAAAACGAAAAAGAAATCGTTTGTAGCGCCGCTGCTTCTGTTGATTACAGGATGTGCGGTGGCCTTGGCATGAAAAATGTTTAAAAAATAAATAGTAAACATCGGAAAATATGAGTTTTTTAAAGAAATACAAGCATTACATTCCTCTTGTGCTTTTTGCGTCGGCGCAGATTTTATTCAACATTATCGACGTCTATGCTTTGAGAGATGGAAATGTGCGCCGTCTTGATTGGCTTTATGCCTTGATTCAGCTGGGGCTGGGCATTTCGTTTGTATATACACTAACAGAAGAAGCCAAAAAATTCCAGAAGAAAGGAAAATATGACACTGTATACAGGCTAATGTTTGGGGCAGGGTTTACTTTTTGTGCCTTTTTATTTTCGATTTTATGGCATCTTTTCGATTTATACTAACGATAAAGATGCAAAAGTGCTGAGAAAAAAACGACCTTGCATGAGGTCTTTACGTTGTTTCCCTCCCGCTGGCGCGAGGTTTCGCCCCGCGCCAACGGAGGGTAACAATATCAACAAGAAATGGAGCACGGGAGGCACCGACGTTCTCTGTAGGGATTAACAGAAAAACACTCTTTGATATATTATTTATATTGACAATTAAAAACGGGTGGTGTCTCTGTTTTATTGATATGAATCATAATCAGCAGATAATCAGAATGATATGCCAACCGTCGGAAGATTGTAAATACATAGTATTCAACAAAGTATGTTTTTTATATCAATAGAATATGGACACTATCAAAATAAGAATGATGAAAGTAAAGTTGCAAATGTTGAAATGGCTCATGCCAAATACCGAAGCCACACGGCAGGGCGAAGCGCCGGAGGTACAGCCTCGCGGCAGCGCCCTGCCTCCGTGAGGGGAAAGGTATGGGCAAGAAGGAGACTTTTTACCGCCGATTTTTATAGGATGGCGCTTTAGCCCATTCACATAATCAATCAATCAAAAAC
>JAIRLY010000283.1 GCA_031259075.1 Dysgonamonadaceae bacterium
TTAAAGTTTCGTTCCCCGAACGTTTCGTGGATCGTAAGTTCTGAGTCATCCAACAACCGGCATCGCCGAATTTAGCAGCAGAATATGTATTGCCTTCAAAATCCGTAACGCTTGAACAATCACTTATCGTAACTGTACAATCATGGCTTATACCGTCGGCCGTAGCTCGAACGGTAAACGAACCGACCGTACTTCCGGAGGTGACGGTAGTGGTATTACCGGTTGCCGGAAAAATGGTTGAACCCGTGTCGTTAGATCCTTCGATCGACCATTTAACTGTAGCGGCATTTAACGGCTGATCGTCGCTGCCGATGAAATTTTGTGCGGTAATCGTTCCTGTTTTACCGTTGCTACCCAATGTTAAACTGCTCTTATCCAATTCAAAGCTTTTGACTGTTATTGGAATGACTTTGATCGTAATCGTCTTGTTTACATTTTGATCAATACTCGAAACCTGAAGCGTAGCTTCTCCGGCGCTTACGCCCTGAATGGTACAAGCGGTTGCACTTGTCACCGTAAGATTTACGTTCTCTTTTCCGCCAGCTATATTCCACGTAACTCCTTTATAAGTAGCATCTTCCGGTATAAAGTTGTCGATGGTAAACTGCCGAATGCCTCCAACATAAATGCTGATACTTATATCGGAAGGAGTAAGATCGAAAGAAACCACTTTGATGGAATTACTAAAACTGGAGTCGGATTTGACCGGCGTCCAAACGTTGCCATCCCATACATAAAGGCCGTAGCCATTGCCTCCCACAACATTATCGTTGGTATTGTATACTATCATTCCGATAGCTGCCTCTTTCTCTTCGTCTCCGTCGATTTGCCAAGTATTGACATTCTCCAACGATACACGAGGCAACAATAAACCCAACTTTGCAGTTTGCGACAAGTCGAGTACCGCTCCTTCGTGTGGATCCTGATCGCTACCAATTGTTACTTGTGCTTTTACACTTGCCGTGCTCAAAATCAAGAGCATCGACATTAAGAAAACCGTCTTTCTCATGTTTAATAAAAAAATTAAATGAATTACAAATTTATGAGTTATGAACTTTAACAGTGTTTACCACTAACTATTAACTTCGGTTTCGTAAAGACAACCGGCATTTATAAAACAATGAAAAAAATACTTGATTTGATACCCAAAATTGCCTTTTATGCCATTAAAATTAACATTTTCATCTCTACGAGTGTGCAAAGGTAGTACAATTTTTTATGAAAAAAAGAATATATATTATCATAAAAATATACATTTTATTATTTTTTTATAAAAACAGCTTAGAAGTAACGAGAGGGTGTATTTTAATCGGCTTTATAACAGTAGAAATAAAAAAGAAAAAACAAAAATAACGGCGCTTTTTGTATTCATATCAAAATTCCTTACCTTTGTCTAAAAATATATTCAAAATAGACATATCATGTTAACAAAAGAAACAAAAATAAAGACGATATTACCTTTATTTATGCTTATTTTATTCTCCTTTACCGCTTGTAACGAAGATGATAATACAAACGAACAATGGAGAGAAGAGAATCAAAAAGCATACGATGAAATAAAGACAACTGCCGGTTGGAAACTTATTTCTACTCCTCAAGGAATACCCTCCGGAGTTTATTATGAAGACATATCGGATGAAAATGTAGAAAAAGGAGAAGAACGCCCGATTCAAACGGCATCTGTAACTGTAAATTATACAGGAACCTATTATAATGAGACCGTTTTTGATAGCGGAATTAATAAGGTATTTAGTGTAAACGGCATAGTACGGGGATTGGGGGTTGCTTTACAGAATATGGTAACAGGCGATAAATGGAATATTTGTATTCCGTATCATTTAGGCTACGGAACGGTTACAACCGGAACAATTCCTGCTTATACTACCTTATTTTTTGAAATCGAACTGGTAAAAATAAATCAATATCCGTAATTTGTTATGAGTAAAATAATTTCTTTTTCTATTATGTTCAGTATTCTTTTTTCAACCTGTAATCAAACACCGAAAGAAGAGATCAGTGATATTGTGATTGGCAAATCCGATGTAGAAGTGAAAGACAAGCGGCTAAGCGCCGAGATATTACATTTGTTGGGACAAGTAAGCGGCGCAGTTGTATCGCCGGATGGAAAAACCGTTCTCTATAGCGTTTCTTATGCAGATATTGCTTTGAATAAACGTAACGCCGAGTTATTCACAATTCAAATAGACGGAACGGACAAAAGACAGATTACTCATACACCCAAAAATGAAAGTAATGCTCAATGGATAAAAAACGGAAAAAGAATTGCTTTTCTTTACAACGGACAAATCTGGGAAATGAACCCCGATGGAGTTGCACGAACACAAATCAGTAACCATGAAAAAGATATTGAAGGTTTCCAATTTTCGCCGGATGGGAAAAAAGTATTATTTATCAGTCAAATAAAATCTTTTCAATCAAGTGCCGAAAAGTATAAAGATCTGGATAAATCCAACGGAAGAATCATTGATAGTTTGATGTATAAGCATTGGGACGAATGGGTGGAAACAATCCCTCATCCATTCATAGCCGATTTCGATGGTTTTGAATTGACAAATACAATAGATATATTGGAAGGCGAGCCTTTTGAATCGCCAATGAAACCATGGGGAGGCGTCGAACAATTGGCCTGGTCGCCCGATAGTAAAACCATCGCTTATACTTGCCGCAAAAAAACGGGAAGAGCTTACGCTCAATCTACCAATTCGGATATCTATCTGTATAATATCGAAACCAAAGAAACCAACAATCTGACAAATGGAATGTTGGGTTATGATATTAATCCGCAATTTTCTTCCGATGGCCGCTATATTGCATGGTTGAGTATGGAACGGGACGCATACGAATCGGATAAAAATCGCTTATTCGTTCTGGACTTAACTACCGGAGAAAAGAAATATATTACCCAATATTTTGATTATAATGTAGATGAATTTTGCTGGGACAAACAAGGAGGGATTATCTTTTTTGTATCCAATGTTTTAGGAACCAATCAACTATATAAAGTCAATGCCTTGGAACCGGTTTTAAAAAATGAAAAACATATTATTCAACTCACCGAAGGAGAGCATGATTACACATCGGTTGCATTAGCGGACGGTGTTCTTGTCGGACTCTGCCGTTCATTGTCTTCTCCTCCTGAAGTATTTACCGTTCATTTATCGAGCGGTATTCAAACGAATATATCTCAGGAAAATACGAACATTTTGAATCAAATTACGATGGGTAAAGTAGAAGCTCGCTGGATTAAAACGACCACCAAAGAGGATATGCTGACTTGGGTAGTTTACCCGCCGGATTTTGATCCGGAAAAACAATATCCTGCAATTTTGTATTGTCAAGGCGGCCCTCAAAGTACGGTCAGTCAATTTTGGTCTACGCGATGGAATTTTCAAATCATGGCAGCGCACGGCTATATTGTAGTAGCGCCGAATCGTCACGGAGTACCCGGATTTGGACAAGCGTGGAACGAACAAATCAGTGGGGATTACGGCGGCCAAAACATGAGGGATTATTTTTCTGCGATTGATGCTTTATCTAAAGAACCTTTTGTAGATGAAACCCGTTTGGGCTGTACGGGAGCAAGTTACGGCGGTTTTTCTGTTTATTGGTTAGCCGGTAATCACAACAAACGTTTCAAAGCGTTCTTTTCTCATGCAGGAATTATGAATTTGGAAGCTCAATATTTGGAAACCGAAGAAATGTGGTTTGTTGATTGGGATTTAGGCGGTCCTTACTGGGAAAAATATAATAAAATCGCACAGGAATCTTATGAAAATTCGCCTCACCGGTTTGTAGATAAATGGGATACGCCGATCATGATTAGCCATGGCGAATTGGATTACCGGATATTGGCGTCGCAAGGGATGATGGCATTCAACGCGGCCCAATTGCGCGGCATCCCATCCCGCATGTTGATATTTCCAAAAGAAAATCACTGGATATCACAACCTCAAAATGGAATTCTTTTCCAACGGGAATTTTTCCGATGGTTTGACCAATGGTTAAAATAAAATTCAGAAGACAACAATACATAATTATTCTATTACCAAATGAAACACTTTACATTTTTTTTTATTCTAAGTTTTGTTGTTATTTCTTTTTTTAATTCATGTATATTTAATATTCACAAAGAAAAAAAAGGAAATTATATGATTGTTCATGAAAAAATACAGATCGACAATTATGATGAAATCGTTTTAAATGTGCATGCGGATGTGTTTTATCAACAGATTTCGCAGGATAAACCATTTTTGCAAATATCGGTAGATGAAAATATCTTACCTTCGATAGACATTCATGTGAAGAATAATCGTTTGATAATCAGCCAAAATAATGATTCTGTATTAAAACCAAGTCAATTTAAGATTTATACCAATTCAAGGAGTATTTCTAAAGTAAAGATAATCAGTTCGGGAAATTTCTATATGGAAAAGGAAGTCAATGCCGGAAATATGGAAATTCACATATCGGGAGCGGGGGATGTGAAAACCGACAGTTTGTATTGCAAAGATTTGAAATTGACAATATCGGGAGCAGGGGACATGGAAATCAAAGGCGCTGCGAACCATGCCGAATTTCATATTTCAGGCTCCGGCAATATCAATGCGTTTGATTATCTGATAAATAAGTTGGATTGTTCTATCAATGGTTCGGGAGATATAAATGCTTTCGTTTCCGAAAATTTAAATGCTTCTATTTCAGGATCCGGCGATTTGAAGTATAAAGGAAATCCGGAAAAAGTTACAAGTCACGTCAGTGGATCAGGCAGTATTCATAAGATAAACTAATTTTTTTCATGAAATAACGGCTAAATCGGTTAAATCTTTTTTTGAGGTGCTATGAAAAATAATTCTTCTGCTCTTTATTTTTACCGACAGCATTTCCGAAAGTTTTCCGTTTTGGAGAATGTGGGACATCCTGAAAGGACTTTTGAGAGGGATTGGAAACAAAATACAACGGAAAAAAGCCCAACGTTTCAATAAAAAGAGGAAACGTCAGGCAAAATAAATAAACGCTTGGATGATTTTCTATCTTTCCCAAGCCAGTTTAGGCGTACGTCCGGGAGCGTATTTGAACGCGCCGCCAAGTTCGGTTACGAAATCCGTGGATTTGCCGTATTCGAGCGTGTATTTGAGATCTTCTCCCAACGTAGGATTCGCAGCAAGAATAGCATTTTTTAAAGTTTCTCCTGCTGTACTACCCCAACCAATGGGTCGATTGAATTTATTTGTTGTACCATTATTGGTCGACGCCACATCCGGCCTTGAGTAGACATTCGTAGCATTTATCTCTACTAAAGCGCTGTTTGTTTCGTTCATAGAACCTAAAATAGAACCTATGCGACCGAATGAAGCAGTAGCATTCGGTGATGATACACTGCCGAAATTGAAGACGTTATTAGCATTTAAAGTTTGTTTATTACCATTTGAATCGTTAAATAGTCCTATAAGACCGCCAATAGAGTAGCGATTGCCGCCAGTCACATCTCCGAAATTATAACAGTTGGTTACGGATATATTTCCACCACCGCCTAATGCCGACGCCGTCAATCCGCCGATAAACTCCTTGGCAGCGATATTTCCTGTGTTGTAGCAATTTTCAATACTTCCTCCTATCATCGCCCAAACTCCCACTAAACCGCTACCCAAACGAGTATTTACAATAGAAGATGAATTGTAGCAATTCTTCAATTTTCCACCATTCCTCATTGAATAGATTATTCCTCCGGCCATAACAATTGGAGTAGCGTCTGTATCCGTAATGCTCCCGCCTTCACGCCCCAAGTTTTTAATCTCGCCATAAGATAATTCTCCAAAAAGAGAAATAGAAGCTTTTCCGGTGCCATCTATGTTCAAATCTTTAATCAGGTGTCCTTTGCCGTCGAATGTTCCGTAAAAAGCGCCTATTAATGTATTTGTAACTGTATTATCAGCCAAGAAGTCCAAATCGGCAGTCAATTCGAAATATTTTTGATAAGTAGCTTCCGTAGAACCCAATAACGCAATATCCGTTGCCAATTTTTTAAATTGACGGACACTACTGATTTGAAAAGGA
>JAIRLY010000345.1 GCA_031259075.1 Dysgonamonadaceae bacterium
TACCGCATACATTCGTAATCATTCATGTCATCGCCAATATACGCGGTTTCATCAGCGCTAAACCCCAAAGATTCAAACAACGTATCAAGCTGTTCACGTTTTTCACTTACCCCCTGATAAAGATGTTTGATTCCCAATTCCCCGCACCGGTATTCTAAAACGGCCGACCGCCGCCCGGTAATGATGACCGGCAGTATGCCATAAGGGGGCAATATCTCTTTAATGGCATAGCCGTCTTTTATATCAAACACCTTCAGCAATTCACCGGCGGCAGATAAATACACCTTTCCATCAGTAAGAGTACCGTCAACGTCCATAACCAGAACCTTGATATTTTTTTTCGCCGCGTCATCCATAAAAATATTTTTAGTTGCCTGCCGTTATGCCCTGCGGAGTTTCGTTCCAAAAGCCAAGTTCATCGTTTAACCCGGCTTTTGGAATCAGCCTTCTGTTCATTTCATTCTTCTGGTAAAATGCTTCATCCTCTCCGGCGCCGCCGCAAAGGATGCATATTTGCGTTGAAAAATCAATCATACTAAACCTCATAAAGTGAAGGGGTAATAAATTCCATAAAATCTTTTTGCGATGCTATAGCCGTTATATCTTTAAACATGTCGGCCATTTCGGCGTTAATGACACATATTTCATCTTTTGAAATATTCGCGTCTAAAAACTCATTGTTAAGCGCATAGTTGTCTCCGGTTGAAAATCCGTCAACTCCGGCAAGAAAAATCTTTTTAACCTTTAGTGCGCTCAACAAACGCAGCAACAATATGACGGCATTGTCAAAATACTTCCATCTTTTTCTTTTAATGAGGGTGCTGTAATTTAATAGCATCGATTCCTGAAGCGGGATTTCAGTTTTTATATTGGATGTGAGTATTAGTCTGGTTTTCTGTAATTTCTTATTTCTAAATTCAATGTTGCTTTCCAGGCGTTTCTGATTGGAGAAAAAAGCAAAGTCAGTCTCGTAATCAGAAGATATAAAATTCGCGCTTATAACAATTATATCGTTTTTATCTATAAATTGCCCTATTATCTGTTTATGGGTTTCTAGGGTCTTTCCCGGCGCTAATACTAATATTTCCTTATTCCCTAAATCGTCCGTAAGATATTTTATCGTTCCGGCGTCATCTATCTTATTTGCCACATAATTTACATAAAGCGTCTCAAGATTATCATAATCATACCGTTTTCGTATGGCCGGTTCTATAGTTTCAATAATGATTCTCATATCTTTGGTATGGATATTATGTTTGTCCATAAGATAGGTTACATTGTGGACATGAGAGCTGTATATTCCCGCAATATAATTTGGAATATTATATCCCCATATATATTTCTTTTGTATTGGCAGCATATACACGTCAATCAAATCAAGCAACTCATTGAGATTATATTCATAGCCGCCCCACTTTGTATTCAAATAATGCGCCACAAGCTCTGTCGGCGTATTGCCGGCTCCTCTTCCCAATCCTAACACGCTGCAATCAATCACGACCTGTCTTTTCCCCTGGCTTATTCCCGCGATTTTTTGCGATAACGCAAATGACAACTGCATATTGTTATGGGAATGAAATCCAAGGCGAACATTTTTTTGCAAGTTATGATCCAACAGGCTGAAAATCCTGACTAAATCATCGCTCAACATAGATCCAAAAGTATCAACAATGCTGAACGCATAAGGATTTATGCCATTAACCTTTTCAAGGAATTCAATGAGTTCCCTGTCGGTATATCCGAGTATATCAACCGGTTGAATATAAACGTTGTAGCCTTTATCCATTATTTCTTTTGCCGCGTCTATTGCCTTAAAGCGGTCTTTTTTGAAAAAACAATCCCTGATACCATCTATGGTCCTGCCGTCAAATTCCGTCAATTTGGCTAAATCGTATCTACCGTAATCAATCATCGCAACAAAAGAGTTATTTTTATACTCAGTTGGTATATATGGTTCAATATCCTTAACTGCGGAAAAAACGGAATATCCCTCCTGATAGGTAACATCCTTTAGGAATCCGCACTCAATTACGTCTATATTAGATTTTACGAGCCGTGAAATCATCCCCGTGATAACTTCACGGCCAAAATTAAAATCGTTAACATAGCCGCCGGTCACGAAGGGTGCAGTCAAGCACTTTGATATGTTTCATCATTTTACCTCAAACGAAACCGAATGGCCTCAAACAGTTTTATATGATTTATAAGATTCGGCTTCCTTCTTTTAAGATCGCTATTACTTTCTCCAGGTCTTTAGCGGTGTCTACAGAAAGAGAATCGCTGTCCACTACATCGTAATGTATTCTATAGCCGTGTTCTAAAAAACGGATGGATCCAATATCTTCTATTTTTTCTATCTCTGTCGGCTCTGTGTTTACATAGAAATCAAGCGCCGGTTTATTAAACAATTCTACGCCGACATATTTCTTATAAAAAAATTGCGTTGACTTATGCGGATACGGAACCGGGCTTCTTGAAGAATACAACGAATATCCTCCCAAACCGACAACTATTTTTATGTTCCCGGAGTCCTGCACCTCAACCGGATTGGTAAAATTTTTAACCAATCCGCGAATAACCGGTTTTGTCGTTTCAGTAAAGCCAGGAATAATTTTTGATATAACTTCGGTTTCCAAAACAGGCTCATCGCCGTTAATGCTGACATAATAGTCGGCGTTTATGATTTCAGAAACTTGATAAAGCCTGTCTATTAAGCATGAACAATCGCTGCTTGTCATCAAAACCCGGGCGCCGAACGTTTCGCATACAGTCTTAATCCGCTCGTCATCGGCGGCGATATATATATCGGAAAATTCCTTTACTTTTTTTACATTTTGATAGACCCACCAAATCATGGGATGCCCGTGCAAATTCATCAGCAGTTTTCCCGGCATTCTCGTGGAATTATACCGCGCCGGTATTATCCCTATTACTTTCATCTCATCCGCTCCCTGTAAAAGGGAGCCTGTAAGACGCCCGTAATAAACAGTATGTAAAAAACCCGGAACGGTCTGCGTTCTAGATTAAGGGGGGGGGGGGGGGGGGGGGGGAAATTAAAAAAGCATTTAAAATCCGGTTCGGGTAAAAAAA
>JAIRLY010000377.1 GCA_031259075.1 Dysgonamonadaceae bacterium
TCATTGGGCATAACATCGCCTTTTTCAAGCTCGTTATAATACGCATGAATTTCTTTTCCCTTCCGAAGTACCTTACAATCTTTGTATTCCATCTGAACTTCCGTATTTCCGCTTTGGAAGAAAATCGTACACCTATCGAACAATTGATACTTGGCAAGAATATGCCAAGCATTTTCTGTATGGAAGTCTCCACCTTTTCTAAAAAGTTTACAAAGATTCGTATCATGGGACATGGAAGCGGCGATACGGGCTTGAAGATTGCTCGCATCTGCTTCTAATATGTACCAATCAGGACATCTCTTTTTATAAAAAATTGCTTGAACCATCTTGAACCATATAGTAATAATTCCCTATTTAATAAGAAAGGCTGAAGAATCTGCGAAATTCTCCAGCCCAACCCATAGTTACTGATGAGGAGTAAACAATGGATTCTAGCTCAATAGGTAAACTTCCATACGGTTGTATCTATATATCATTCTTTCCCCCCACAATAAGCCATCCAACAGAAAGGTTCTATATCGGACAAAGAAAGTTTAGTAAAAGAAACGGGTTCGTGTTTAATCCAAATTATCATGGATCAGGAAGAGCTGTTTATGATTATATAAAGGCAAAGCCTAATGCGGTCATTCGTACTACTTGTCTTGTGTACGCCTACTCTCAAGAAGAGTTAAACCGTTTGGAATATTATTGGGTATCCTTTAAAATTAAGGGCAAGGAATATCCTGATTCGTTTAATCTTCGTTTTGGCGGTATGCAATCAGGATGTTCAGAAGAGACTCGAAAAAGAATGTCTCAAAGCAGTAAAGGTAGACCGAATACGCCGGAACAAAAAGTAAAAATATCAAGGGCTTTAAAAGGAAGACCTAAAACCAAAGCCCATAAAATTGCCGCAGGGATTGCTCGGAGAGGAGTAAAACATTCCGAGGAGAGCAAGCTATTAATGCGAAAAAAACATTTAGAATACTTAAATAAACCCGGTACAAAAGAACATTTAAAATTGGCTCCAAAAAGACGAAAAGATGTAATTTGTTTAGAAACGATGATAGCCTACATATCTTCAATGGAGGCATCCCGGCAAATAAAAACAACAAGCGACGGTGCGATATTAATGTGTTGTAAAAAACTGCGTAAACAGTCCGGAGGATATCATTGGATGTTTCTAGATGAGTACCTCATCAGGAATCAACAATCAAATATTTTATGTAAAGATTTTTTTGAATTTTCAAGATAAGTCTCTTGACTCAAAATCAGGAATTATCTATATTGTAAATCAATGCTCCTTCTTGGGTGGTACCAGCAGGAGTAAAATTCTGCTCCCGAAAGGGGCCTCAAGAAGGAGACTTTTCATGTTAATTTGGCAAAAGAAGAAAGAAGATAGCCCCCAAGAGATTGACACTCGAAAATTAGATGAAATGGCAATTCAGCCGGTATCCTCCAAGGGAGAACTTCCGTTCAAGGTCGCAATTAAAACCCCAGACCATCAACCGCCTCATGCCCATGTTATGGACTTAAAAACAGGAAAAACCGAAATCGGACAGTTCCTTATTCCCAAAAGTATACCTCAAAAAGCAGAAGATATCAAAGACTATAAACAGGGCATTACCGATGAAATGCGAAACGATATATTTAATTGGTCGAAATCCCCGCATAAAGCCCTGCCGAAAATTACTAACTGGGATGCTCTTCTAGTTGTTTGGAAAACTAACGAAAGATAGTATCCCCAATTTGGACATCCTTAACAAAAATATTTTTTATTTCCCCGCTTGAATTCTTTACCGTTATTTCATCATCAATTTTGAATTTTAATAACCCTAGAACATCGTCATCAATTTCAACAAAGTCTGCGTTTTCTTTGCCTGATTCAATTTCATTTTTTGTTAATCTGTAATATTCAACTCGATATCCATATTCTTTTTGGGAGTAATCGTCTAAGTATTTTGCGGGAACTTTGATTCTTTCAGTTAATCCAATCTCAACAAGATTATCCATTTTATTTAAAGTCATCCCGTTTTTCCAATCAAAAACGTAGACTTCTTCAGCTTCATTTTGCTTGCATGGAACGACGCGAGGATAGGTGTAGCATTGGCGAACAATTTGAGAAACTTCATAATTCCTTTTTGGTAAATTTTGCAGATTCGGATTTGATGAATTTGATACACAAATTTCATTGGCAATGAAATTATGAACATCTTCAACCGTTAGATCATAAACATCAACAATATCTCCCCGATGTTCAATAGATGTTATTGCATGATTGTTTATAGTGACTACCTGTTTTTGATTTGACCAGGCACGTTCGTAGTTTATGCCGTAAAATTCACACAGTTTTTTTAATCGGTAATACCCTATACATCGTTTTTTGTAGCAATTGTTGAAACCAATTGTCTGGAGATCCGCCAATATGCCCCATTTAGGAATATATTCTCCATTTGTCCCATACCGTAAAGCAATATCCTCCCAGCGAATTTCATTTCTTCTAAGTTCTCTTTTGAAAGTATTAAAATCGGCAGGTACAAAAGATGGACGGCCTCTAGCCCGGGTAAGCATTCGAATACAAGCTGTCTTTGAAAAAAATTTATAATTAGGATTTTCCAGGCCTTTTTTGAAATGGTAATGGCCATGATCCCGTAAATACTTTATCACCTCACGATTCTTTGTCCGGGAATCTGGTTTTCCAAGCCCATCTTTTACATGGATAAAAGAATGGGATGATTTTGTCATGGCCTCTAAGTTTGAAAAAACATGATTGCCATGATCGCCATCTTTATGGTGTACAACTTCCCCGTGAGATAATTTACGCCTACTTAACTGCTCGTACACAAGCCTATACTCTCTAGTATCAGAATGATTAGTTGCGAATATACGATCTTCCAAACGACGCATTGCCAGAACACTTGCTTTTTTGCAATGTTTTCTTTGGGGCATTGTATTATTTAATATATGCTGTGCTTCGCAGTAGGAACCATCGGACAAACGTATCTTATGTTCAGGAGTTACATCAAGATACCCCCTATGATTATGAGACCCGATAAAATGTAAGCGAATAACTTCTTTATGCCCAGTCTTACCCGCCCAGATTACCTTTTTTAAAGCGGGTTTCAAATTATCATCGTAACAAAATACATAGTCGCCAATTTTAATATCTTCAATCGGCACACCAACCGGATCTTCACCATAGCCTCGGTTAGCAAGGATTTTTGTTCCTTTCGCAACACATCGATGTCTATGGGATTTCGTCATAAAGGCGTGAAAAGTAGTATGAACCTTATTATCTATCGCTTTGTACTGCCAAAGCCCTGTCGCGTCGTGATGAATAATTTTTTCCGATTTGCTTGTGAAGAAGTCCTCTTCAAAATTTTCATCATCAGGTTCAATTTCAAGGCCTTCTTCATCATACCCGGCATCATCTTCATCATAGTTCGAATCAGCGCCAATAAAGGTATTCCAAACAATAACCCATTTTGAGTATTCGTTTAGGGTTTTGACTTCATCATGCCCCTGCTTCTCCCATTCGGCAAATTCTTTTTTTGAAACTTTATAACCCCCCGATTTATTTCGATTGATACACGGCCATCCGAGGGATTCAATATATTTCCCAAGTTCCTGCTTCTTACTTGGATTCAAATCGGGCTTTTTAAACGCCTTGCGAACTTCGGCTAAAGCCTTCCTGATATTTTCTTGTATATATCCGCCAACTTCAGTTACTTTGTCCCAGTCAATGTCAAATCCCTTATACTCCATCTTTGTGGTAACCTTGAGCATCGGGAGTACGTACTTGTGGTAGTAATCCCAAAGATCGGGTTCTTTTTTCATATCCCGGACTTGAGCCTGCCACACCTGATAATCAATAGCGGCATCCATACAGGCGTAGGGAATTCTAATTGAATCAGGAATTTGCAAGTAGCTTTGAAGCCCCGGATATTTCCATTTATACTTTTCAAGATCAAGGTCATACCCGCCGTAGTCTGTATATATAAAAGCATGAGTTTTTAACGAATTGGATCGCATTTCATTCAGAAAATGTCCGGCAATCATTGTGTCCCAGGCGATTTGAATATCCGTATCAACTCCATGAAACATAAAAAAAAGAAAGTCGAATTTTAAGTTTGCCCCCGTAATTTTATGGGACTTCAAAAAACCATGAAATATCCAGGGATTAACGCTTTTCCACGGTAAATAATAAGCCGTCCATCCATCAAACGATACTGTTATATCCCCAATTGGATCGGATAGCTTGTCAAAACCTCCTGTTTCCGAGTCAACCGCAGCCCACAATTCGCTTTCCGGAACGTATCGCGTATGCCGCTTAAGCCAGTCATTCGGATT
The DNA here is from genome assembly GCA_031259075.1 of Dysgonamonadaceae bacterium. Classification (GTDB taxonomy): domain Bacteria; phylum Bacteroidota; class Bacteroidia; order Bacteroidales; family Azobacteroidaceae; genus Azobacteroides. The sequence goes on from JAIRLY010000377.1 coordinate 4,327, forward strand.
ATCAACTATTACGTATTGAATAGATTTCTTTCTCGTAATAGAACAGTTTCCCGCTTTCACGGCGCGTTCAATCTGCTTTTTCGCGAAATAGGTTTCCCAACGGTCGTAATAATAAACCGGTTCTCCTGTTTTCTGGTCGGGCTGGCCGAATCCGCAAATTTTAAATATCGTATCGACGGGGTAAACCCGGTTATTTACGAACGGCGAATAAAAGAAAGTATTGTTAAAAACAGAATCGTAAAACCCCTGAACTTGAATATCGGTATCAAAAGTTGTAGCGTAAATGGCCCGTCCAACGGCAATAACCGGAACATCCGGCTTAAGCCATTCGTTCAGATCCGATCTGATATTTTCACAGAAATACCTGGCCAGTCCCGAAACCTGTTTTTTTTCATCGGCGATAAAAGGGAAACAATAAACAAGATTTATTAAAGCCCCTGACTGGTGAAATAAGGCGGAAATATGTTTAAGCTGCCGTTCCGAAAAATATTCGGCAACAAGAACATTTAGATTCGGGTTTTCATCTAGGTATAGAACCGGATTATCAAGGGATTTTTTTACTTTTGCTTTTTTAACCTGTTGGGGTTCGAACTCGAAAAATCCATTGGAATCATTATCAGGCATAGATTCTTAATTCCGCTTATTAAATAGAATTCCGAACGTTCTTTGAATATTCCTGCCGTAACGCGATTGAAGTAATTGACATCTCATCACAAATTTCATTGTATTTATTTCCACTGTGACCTTTTACCCAAAAGAAAGACGGCTTCAAAATTTTACAAAGATCAAGCATTTCTTTCCAAAGGTCAATATTCAAAAGAGCAGCTCTTTTTTCGGCTTTTTCTTTCTTTTTCTATCCTCTTTTCTCCCAACCGTACATCCAAATAGAAGCGCCTTTAATACAATATTTTGAATCCGAGATAACGGCAATTTTTGGATAGGGGAAAATCCAACTGGATTTAATTTCGTTAAGCCCTGATAAAACACCTCTAAGCTCCATCCGGTTATTTGTTGCAGGCTGTTCAAAATTAGAACGCCAAATTTCTTTTTTCATCGAGTCCCATAATAAACAACCGCAGAGCAAGCTCTGCGGTATTTTTTACTCCGTAATCTAATCGAATAATTCTAGCTGTTTATTTTCATATATCTTCTCATATTCTTCCGGCTTCCTGCCTTGA
>JAIRLY010000010.1 GCA_031259075.1 Dysgonamonadaceae bacterium
ACCGAATCATATTCTGTCCCTGACGGGACAGGGAAATGCTGGAGAGGCCCGTATCTTCTACCAACATTTTGTCCCTGACGGGACAGAAGGTCTTTAAGAACTAAAAGTTAAAAACTAAAAACTAAAAGTTGAGAATGGAAAATAGAGAACAGAGAAAAGGAAGGCCGGAGGCCTTCAAAATAAATAACCCCCAATGAAGCGAAGCGATTGGGGGACAAACAAAAAGCAACGACACTTTCAACCCCGAAGCGGGTTGAACAGGTAAAAAAGAACATAATTATAAATTACTAAATTTTTATTAAACATGAAACAAAAAATGATGTTTTTAGCGCTGACGCTCTGGATATTGAGCGCAGCAAGTATGAATGCACAGGTAACCATCGGCAGCGAACAGGATCCGCATAAAGGCGCGGTACTTGACTTGTCTCAATCTACGAATTTGGGATTGTTGCTGCCTCAGGTTTTCCTGACGAATGTTTCTGACTGGCAGTTGTCCGGCAATGAAGCCAACGGCGAAGGGATGTTGATTTACAATACGAACGACGATGTGCCCGACGGCAACGGGAAAGACATTTATGTATGGACACGCAGCGGTTGGAAGCCAATCGGTCCGGTATCACTCAAGCGTTTTGAATTGGATAAGAGTCTTTTATTCTTGGATATGGATGGTGAAACAGGAACGATTACCGCACAAAATTTTACCGGCAGCGACGACAAGCCGTTCGGCAGTGTTACGGTTTCGTGGTCAGTTGTAGCGAGCGCTGTACCTGACGGTGCATCTATTTCTCCTGTTGATAATACATTTACCGTCACCTCCGGAAGTACAGCCGGTTCGTTTACCGTTCGGGCTACGGCGGGCGGTGTAACTCAAGATTGTGTGGTTACTATCAGTGAATGTACAGGCGTAATGGACGTCGAAGGCAATGCTTATTATGCCGCCCAATTTGGAGTTGCGGGTTGTTGGATGACCCAGAATTTGCGATCCAAAAAGACTGCTTTAGGGACAAGCTTAACTGAAAACGGCGATCCCGGAACGAATACGTCGTTAGAATTTTATTGGTATCCGGGACAAGATGCAAGTGTAACCCCCGCTATGGCCGATGATATATTGGAAGCTCATCCGGAATATGGATTGTTGTATACTTGGGCTGCTGCTACTACGGGTCGTTCGGTTGCTAAAGGAAATGAAGGAGAAGGCGAGAGTTACGCAATTGAATCGGAAGGTATTCAGGGTATTTGCCCAAGCGGTTGGCACCTGCCGAGCGACAGGGAATGGAATCAGTTGGAAGAAGTGATAGCAAAGAGTGCGGCTAACGAATATTCGATTACAGGACCTGTTACATGGGAAACGTCTTATAATACCACAAGCGCTAATCTTCGCGGCTATCATGGTCAGAAGATGAAAAGTAGTACTACGGCGGTTAACGGACAAAATCCCAACGGTACGAGCAAATCATATAGTGAGGGTGGCTTCGACGTCTTGCTAGTGGGACTCCTGTCTTCTGGTACACCAAGCCAATACGGAACGAGGTCTTACCTCTGGTCGAGTAGTTATTTCAATGCTACAAATTCATGGCGACGGTACTTGCAATCCAATTTTCCGGGTGTGTGCCGCGAGGCTACCGACCGGTGCCTCTTGCGTAGCGTGCGTTGCAAGAAAAATTGACAATTCGGGTATTTGTTCTTGCATAGCCGGCCTTTCCTGATAGAGGGGCTATGTGTAATCATATCCGTAACAGACAGGGGGTTGAGAATCTAATCTCAACCCTTGCTGTTTTAAAAAAAGGAAGAAAGAAAAGCGAAGTTTAGGAAGGAGCAGGAAGATCTTGAAAGCAATGCTTCTTATGCCGCTCTGTTTGGGGCTGCGGGTTGTTGGATGGCGCAGAATTTGCGAACGAAAACATACGCTGATGGAGAAACAATTTTATCGTTAGGTTCTGATGAGGATTATACTTCGAAATTCTATAACTATCCGAATAATGATGTCGTGATCTTTACTGCTCATCCGGAACAAGGGTTATTGTATACATGGCCGGCTGCTACGAAACGTGCCGTCGCCAACGTGAATGAAGCAAATAATCCCGCTCAGCAACTAACGCCTGAAAAAAAGACTTAGTAATACATTCTATGTTTTCGAATCCGAAATCATTTTCCGAATTTTTTTATTTAATTCCTCAGCTTTCAACAGGTCTTCTATATCAACATGCATACGGTATTTCCAATAATACCGAGAATTGGAAGGTACGTTAATTCGTTCGGCATTGATGTCCGGATGAGATAATTGTGCATCCATTGCCAGCCAATCTTGCAAAGGGATCAGCGTCAACATGGAAGGAGCAGCTAAATGATTGCGGATAATTTCTTCGCATAGTTCGGGCGTACAATCTTCGGGAGCAAGTCCGTCTTTTTTCAATATTCCATTGTAATATCGTTGTGTTCTTTCTTTATTTTCTTTCCACCAACATCTCAAGGGAGGCATATCGTGAGTGGATGTAGTGCACACAGAAAGATAAGGTATATGCTGCAAATCCGTAAAATCCTGATTCGGTGATTTCGATGTTCGTTCGATTTCCAAACTGAGTATCTGCAACTTATGCATCACTTCCGGCACAGAGTGGGGAATCATTCCCAAATCTTCTCCGCAAACCAGCATATCGGTTGAATTGATCAGGGGGGTCAGATGTTTTAAGGCTTCTTTTTTCCAAAATTCATTGTGCCGCTGATAGAAATAATTCCAATATAAACAATCAAAAGCGTATTGATCCGAATTTTCCAATTCCCGGTAGAGGAAAGAAGTGGAAGCGGAAATACGCGGATGATAACAATTTCGTTGTCCGGCGTCTTCAATAAACAAAACTTCATTGCAAATAGCGAACAGTCCGCACCGGATGAAACAACTCTTTTTGTCTTCTTTTCCGGCAAAATAAGCTTGTATTTTTCGCTGAGTATCAAATCTCTTTTTTAGCGAAAAGTGATTAGCGTCCATACGATCCAAGTAAATTTGTTTTACTTCGAAAATATATTCTCCAAACAGTTCCGGCAAATATTTTTCATGAATATGCGCTCCGGTAAATTTTTCGCCTCTAAATTGTAAACCCGAGTTTTCTATTTCTTCGATAGAAAGAGGCAATGCAGGACTGAAATAACCTAATAACCCTTCGACAGAATCCACAGGTATTTGCCAGATACGGAAAAATCCAAGGATGTGATCGATACGATAAGCGTCGAAATAATCAGCCATTTTACGAAACCGTTTCTTCCACCAGTTGTAATTATCGGCTTCCATTGCATTCCATTTGTAAGTTGGAAATCCCCAATTTTGACCGGTAATGGAAAAATCGTCGGGCGGCGCTCCGGCCTGAAACTCCATATTGAAATAATTTGGCTCTGTCCACGCTTCCACACTCTCACGGCTAATCCCAATGGGAATATCGCCTTTTAATACGATCCCATGAAAACAGGCGTAATTTTTCGCTTTTGTAAGTTGCTTGTCGGCATGAAATTGCAAATAATAATAGATAGAAATTGTTTTGTATTCCGCAGATTCGGGCCGACACAATTTTTCAATGTTTTGTTTATTATATACTGCATATTCTTTCCATAACCGAAAATCGGGTGTTTGATATTTATCTCTAAAATAGGAATAAACAGCATAAGGCATCAACCATTCCTTGTTTTTTTCAAAGAACAAAACAAATTCCTGCGAAGTCAAAACTTCATCGCCTTCTTGTTGGAATATTTCATAAAAAAAATTCCATTTCAAGTGGTCGACCATTTCATAATTTATAGTGGAAAACCGGTTCAATTCCTTTTGCTTTGTTTTATAAAAAGCATCTCTTTGTAAGTCTTTTAATGCGCCCATCGCTTCCAAATTTAAATAAAGCGGATGCAGGGCGTAAATGGAAATGGCATTGTAGGGATACGAATCCGTCCACGTATGAGTCATTGTGGTATCGTTGACCGGCAAAATCTGAATGATTTTTTGGTTTGTCGCTTTTGTCCAATCAATAATACGATGTAAATCGCCAAAGTCGCCAATGCCGAAACTGTTTTGAGTCCGCAACGAAAAAACAGGAATAGCCAACCCTGCACATTTCCATTGTAATTCTTCTTCTCTGAAAAACAATCCGGAAACAACTCCTGTTTCATTTTCGTCCAAATAAGGAATATTCAAATTCCGGTTTTCACCTTTTTCCCAACGAACAATAGACTTATTTTCGTCATTGATAACACAAAATTTATATTCGATAGGGCAATAAATATGATTTGCATCAAATTCGATCCGCCACTCCGGAAATTTTTCGCACTCCATGACCAACGCTTTTTCAGGATTCCAATTTCCAAGCTCTTCCTGATTACCCAACAAAGCGAGACTTTCATTTTTTTCAATAAAAGGCGCTAAAACTTTAAATAGTATTTTTCTTTTTGATTTTACGACTCTTTCGGATTTATTACAAGGATGTGCAAACCAACTTTTGACGAATGCAGAAGAATAAAACGACCGGTTTTGGGGACGATTTTGCCAGAAGTCCAATAAACAATAAGATTGTTTGATATTTGTAATCGTCAAATGGTGATTTTTATCCCATTCTTCGAAAATCACTTGGTTATTGGATTTCAGAAAATAACGATATTCCATATCAACTGCTTTATCAGGCAAATCGAGGACAAAAGTCCAATAGCCATCATCAGCATAGAACATTTCTTTAGCAGCAGCCGTATCCCAATTTCCTAATTCCGGAATAGAACCGGTAATATATAAAACTTGCCCCCATATTGTATGGAAGTTTATATTAAATCGAATCTTCATATTTTGACGAGCGGCGAGTAAACAGGTAACCCGCAAACAAGAGACGAATAAGTTTGTCGTCTTGCTGACTTAATAATAATCTTCATTTAAATCTCCTAAAGCTTCATCGTCGTATTCGTCGTATTCGTCTACTCCAAATTCGCCGTTCATTCCATATTCATCGTCTTCCAAATCGGGATTGGCGACAGGCGCCGAAAAATCCAATTCTTCTATAGCGGAAATTTGTACCGGCGGATTTCCTACGGACTTTACCGTTTGTGGTTTTTCTTGGTTTTTACCGGGGATAATTTCCCGTAATTCCATAAAAAAACTACGATCGGTCAGTGTTTCAAACACATAAATCAACTTTTGCCGCTCCTCATCCAACAACTCGCTCAAACGACTATTCTCCATCACATAGATATCTTCATCCGAACTCGACTCCATATCTATCAGTGTAATTTCCGTTTCTTTCGACCAATCGTCGTCGCAAATAAAGAAAGAAGTAATTTGATCTTTTGCGTATCCTACGGAATCGAGTATTGCTTCATGCAATTCAAAAAATGTTGCGTCAGAATCAATTGTAATATCTCTCCTGAAGTTTTCTACTTCGTCTGAAACTAAAATAAATCTGTAAACCATAAAAAAAGTAAAAAGATCTTTATTTATTTATTATTTATTAATTTTTATTTATTCTAAATATCCTCTTACAATACCTCTCTGTGAGTTAAGAATAAAAGATAAAATCTCCTGTTTTTCTTCTCCTTCCGGGATATTTGATTCGATACATTTTACTGCTTCCGAATTATTCAATCCGGATTGATACAGCACTCTGTATATCTCTTGTATAGCCGATATTTGCTCAGTGGTGAATCCTCTCCGTCTTAATCCTATAATATTAACGCCGGAATAGGTAATCGGTTCACGTCCGGCAATTATATAAGGCGGAATATCCTTGCCTAAGCGCGATCCTCCCTGTATCATCACATGTTTTCCAATATGAGAAAACTGATGAACCAATGTACCTCCGCTTAAGATAGCATAATCGTCTACTTCTACTTCTCCTGCCAATTGTGTTGCATTGCCCAGTATAACATAGTCTTTTATGATACAATCGTGAGCCGTGTGTGAATAAGCCATCAGTAAACAGTTGTTTCCCACGATTGTTTTTCCTTTGGCCGCAGTTCCGCGATTAATCGTGACACATTCGCGAATAGTGGTATTGTCACCGATTTCACAAGTAGTTTCTTCTCCTTGAAATTTCAAATCTTGTGGAACACCGGAAACTACAGCGCCCGGAAATATCCGGCAATTTTTTCCAATACGCGCTCCCTCCAAAATTATTGCATTGGGATAAATACAGGTATTATCTCCTATAATTACATTTTTATCTATTGTTACAAAAGGGCTAATTGTAACATTATCTCCGATTATGGCATCCGGATGAACAATTGACAATTCATGTTTCATATTCATTTAAAGTAAAATGAGTTAATGTGTTGTTGATGGGTTAATTTTGTTTTTTATAATTTGTTTATTTATTTTTTATTATTTGTGCCATAAATTCCGCTTCACATACCAACGTTTCTCCTACAAAACAGTAGCCTTTCATGTTGGCAATGCCACGGCGTATTTCTGTAATCAGCTCTAAATAGAAAATTAACGTATCTCCCGGAACTACTTTTTGCCGGAACTTAACAGCATCTATTTTCAAGAAATAGGTAGAATATCGAGCGGGTTCATTTACTGAATTTAAGACTAATAAACCGCCGGTTTGCGCCATGCTTTCAACCAATAATACGCCCGGCATTACCGGTTCGTTCGGAAAATGTCCTTGAAAGAACGGTTCGTTTACCGAAACATTTTTTATTCCAATGATGTATTTTGGCCCAATTTCAATAATTTTTTCTATCAATAAGAACGGATAGCGATGAGGCAACAATTCTTTTATCCGGCTAATATCCATCAAAGGAGGTTTATTCGGGTTATAAACGGGAGCCTGTACTTCGTTCAATTTGATTTCTTTACGAAGCAGACGAGCCAATTTATTATTGATTTTGTGGCCGGGACAAGTAGCAATAATCCGTCCTCGAATGGGTTTTCCGATCAAGGCGAGGTCGCCCAAAATATCCAACAGTTTATGGCGGGCAGGTTCATTCGGATATACCAATGGTTTGTGCATGATATATCCTAACTGTGTAGCGTCTTTTCGCTCTACTTTCATTGTATCGGCCAATTGGTCGAATCGTTCCTGGCTGAGTTGTTTTTCATAAATAACAATAGCATTATCCAAGTCGCCGCCTTTAATCAGGTTGTTTGCCAGCAAAGGTTCTATTTCACGAACAAAAACGAAAGTACGACTGGCGGCTATTTCTTTTTTAAAATCCTCTAATTTATCCAGCGTAGCAAATTGATTATCTAAAATTTTGGAGTCGAAAGCAATTAATGCGTTAATTATAAACCGCTCATCGGGAAGAAGCACTATAGAAGCGTTAGTATCTTCATCTTTGACTTCAATTTTGTCTTTTACAATATAGAAATCGCGGTCTTCATCTTGTTCTTCTAAGCCTACTTTTTCAATTGCATTTACATATTTGATTGAGCTTCCGTCTAAAATAGGAAATTCGGGCGCATCTACTTCAATCAGACAATTGTCTACTTGCATGGCATATAAGGCGGCCATTGCATGTTCGACCGTACTTATCTGTATATTGTTTTTGGATAAAACAGTACCTCTTTGTGTTCCGCCTACATTTTCCGCAACGGCGTCAATGATTGGTTGTTCTTCCAAGTCAATTCTTTTAATTTTATAACCGTAATTTTCCGGAGCCGGATTAAACTTAATTTTGATTTTCAAACCTGTATGCAATCCTTTTCCCTCTAATAAAAAACTTTCTTTTAACGTGTGTTGTTTTGTAATCATTATTCTAATTTTTTTTCTTTTTTAATCGCTTCTAATTCTTTTTGCAGTTGATGAATTTGCCGGTACATATCCGGCAATTTAGAAAATATAATGCTGGAACGTAAGAAGTTATTTATGTTTATCGCCGGATACCCCATAATACTCCTGCCCGATTCTATGTTGCTGATGATTCCTGCCTGAGCGCCGATGCTTACGTTGTCTCCTATTTTGATGTGGCCGCCTAATCCCACCTGTCCGCCGATAATTCCGTTTTTTCCTATTTTGGTTGAGCCGGCAATTCCGGTTTGCGCTGCAATTCCGGTATTCTTTCCTATCTCTACATTATGAGCAACCTGAATCAAGTTGTCTAATTTTACGCCTTGGCGGATAATGGTAGAATCCATCACAGCTCTGTCGATCGTTGTATTGGCCCCAATTTCTACATTGTCTTCAACCACGACATTACCCAACTGTGGAATTTTTTTATATGTATCTCCTTCTTTTGCAAAGCCGAATCCATCGGCGCCGATCACAGCTCCGGAATGAATGATGCAATTTTTACCGATCTTGCATCCTTCGTATATTTTCACGCCGGCATAAATGATTGTATTTTCTTCGATTACTACATTATCGCCAATATAGGCATGGGGATAAACCGCTACGTTTTCGCCGATTTTCACATTTTCGCCGATGTAGGCAAATGCGCCGATATATAAATTTTCTTGCGGAATTGTTGCGGAATAACTTATAAAAGAAGGCACTTCAATTCCTTGCTTTTTTGCCTTTGTTTGTTCTACCAACTTCAGCAGCTGTGCTAAAGCAGAATAAGCGTTAGGAACACGAATAAGCGTTAATGTAGGCGGTAATACTTTCTCGGCAACGAAGTCGTCATTGACCAAAGCCAGACTTGCTTTTGTTTCATATATATAATGAAGATATTTCGGATTAGCAAGAAACGTGAGCGTTCCTTGTTTTCCTTCTTCTATTTTAGAGAAGTTATTTACCTTAACTTCCGGATCTCCCTCTATTCTTCCGTTCAGGATATGAGCAATTTGTTGAGCGCTAAACTCCATAAGCAATTCGCTTTAATTTAATTTAAGAATTCCACAAAGTACGGAATTTATTTTGAATCTCGCAAAAAACAAAAGTAATACTTCCTGATTTTTTTTGAGAGCAATTGTATATTTAACATATCAGAGGCTTCTGCTATATTTTTTGTATTGCCATCTTTGTATAAAATGTCGATGCTGTCATCCGCTTCATTGTACATATTCGTTACTATTTCGTCGGACGACGTCAAATACGATGCTTCCTCTAAAGAAATAGCATATTTATCGGCAAATTTCCGTTTTTTTTCTTCGATATATTCCGTTGTGAAAGGCTTTTGTTCTATTTCAATTTTGAATAAATTGCGATTAATTAATCCATTGCTCAACAGAGATAATACTTTATCCGAATGTTTCGCCCAAACTTTTAAAGCCGACCAAATATCGTTGTCGTCCAAATCAGCAAAATATTCTAAGGCTTGCGCTTCATTCAGAAACGTGTGTCTATCCGCCGGATGATATAAAAAATAATGCAATGCCGGCGATGCAAACAATTCCGTGCCTTGTTGCGCTAATTTTTGAGCTCTTTTTAACACGTTGACTAACATTTTTTCCGCTGCAAGCGCCGTTTTGTGCAAATAGACTTGCCAATACATCAAGCGGCGTGCCATCAGGAAATTTTCGATCGAATAAATTCCTTTGGCTTCTATCACCAGCCGGTCTTCTTTTATATTCATCATTTTAATGATGCGTGCCGAACCGATATTTCCTTCGTGAACTCCGGTAAAAAAACTGTCCCGCCGTAAATAATCCAACCGGTCTACATCCAATTGTCCGCTGACTAATTGGTGCAGGAATCTTTTGGGATATTCGTCTTTAAAAACGGCAATAGCTAAATCCAGTTTACCGGACATTTCTTCATTCATTTTTCTCATCAAAAGGAGCGATATTTCTTCATGATAGATATTTTTCACCAGGGTGTCTTCCAATACATGAGAGAAAGGGCCGTGACCTAAATCGTGCATCAGGATACAAGCTAATGCCGCTTGACCTTCTTCGGGAGTAATTGTATGGCCTTTGGCGTCCAATTGAGAAATGGCTTCATTCATCAGATACATAGCGCCTAAGGAATGACTCATACGCGTATGTTGCGCTCCCGGATAAACAAATTGAGCCAATCCAAGCTGCTTGATTCTTGTAAGTCTTTGAAAATAAGGATGTTGAATTACATTATAAATGAGTCTATCGCTAATGTTGATGAATCCGAATACCGGATCATTGATTATTTTTCTTTTGGCGTCCATTTTAAATATTCTGTCATTTCTTCCTGAACTTTTTTTGCTTCTTTCGCGGCTGCTTCTGCAAATGCTTCGGAGCAATCGGAGTATATAATTTGACGGGAAGAGTTCACCAGTAAACCGCATTGTTTGTTCATGCCGTATTTTGCTACCTCTTTCAAGCTGCCTCCTTGTGCGCCGACTCCCGGAACTAATAAGAAATGATTAGGAACAATCTTGCGGATTTCTTTGAGTATTTTTCCTTGAGTTGCACCGACTACATACATTATTTGGTCGTCGGAAGCCCATTCTTGCGATTTTCTCAATACTTTTTCAAACAAGCGTTCTCCTGTTGTACTTGCCGTCAATTGAAAGTCGTGTGAACCGTTATTGGAGGTCAGAGCCAATAGAATTACCCATTTACTCGGATATATTAAAAAAGGTTTTACACTGTCCTCTCCCATATAAGGCGATACTGTTACCGCATCGTAATCGACGTAATCGAAAACGGCGCGAGCATACATTTCGGAAGTATTGCCGATATCGCCTCGTTTGGCGTCGGCAATAATGAATTGATCCGGATGGTTCCGGCGGATATAATCGACCGTTTTTTCTAAGGATATCAAACCTTTAGCTCCTAAACTCTCGTAAAAAGCCCAATTGAGTTTATAGGCTACACAATATTTCCGGGTAGCATCAACAATTGCTTTATTGAACGAAAAAACAGGGTCGTCCAATTCCAACAAATGCAACGGTATTTTTTGAATATCCGTATCCAATCCTACACAGAGGAACGATTGTTTATGAAGAATATTATCGAACAATTGTTGTTTCGTCATTATTCTATTTTTAATTCTATGTGCATACTATCCTTAATTTAATTTTCTACAAATATAATGTATATTATTATAATTCGTTCTCTTTTAAGCGTTCCGCATTTTCTGCGACTATCAATTGATCGATAATTCCTTGTATATCTCCGCCTACAAAAGCCGGCAGATTATAAATTGTATAATTAATCCGATGGTCGGTGACACGTCCTTGCGGATAGTTATAAGTACGTATTTTTGCCGAGCGATCGCCGGTAGATACCATTGTTCTCCGTTTGGAGGCGATTTCGTCCAGATATTTTTGGTATTCCATATTGTAAATCCGGGAACGAAGTTCGACCATTGCTTTCGCTTTGTTTTTCAATTGTGATTTTTCGTCCTGGCACTGAACGGAAATACCTGTCGGCAAATGCACCAGGCGAATGGCCGAATACGTTGTATTGACCGATTGGCCTCCATGTCCCGATGCGCAAAATATATCCACACGAATATCCGATTCTTTGATCTCTACATCAAACTCTTCGGCTTCGGGCAAGACAGCGACTGTGGCCGCAGAAGTGTGAACCCTGCCTTGCGTTTCCGTTACCGGCACACGTTGCACACGATGAACGCCCGACTCATATTTTAAAGTACCATAGACATTCTCGCCCGTGACGGTAAAAATGATTTCTTTGAAACCGCCGATAGTTCCTTCATTACTATTGGTCACCGTTACTTTCCATCCTTTGGATTCGCAATATTTGGAATACATCTTGTACAAATCGCCGGCAAAAATCGCTGCCTCATCTCCTCCTGTCCCGCCTCTGATTTCCACAATCGCATTTTTGCCGTCTTGCGGATCTGCCGGAATTAAAAGCAATTTGATTTCTTCTTCCAAAACCGGAAGACGTTGAGTAGACTCATCCAATTCCATTTTAGCCATTTCACGCAGTTCGATATCCGTCTCATTTTCGAGAATGGATTTGGCCTCTTCGATGCTTGTTAATACTTGTTTGTATTCGTTGCGGGCGGAAGAAATTTTTTCCAAGTCGCGGTATTCCTTATTAAGTCTGACAAAACGTTTCATATCCGTAATCACTTCCGGATCGGTAATTAGTTTCCCGATTTCTTCAAAACGAATGACTAAAATATCTAATTTTTCCAAGAGGGAAGTCCGACTCATTGCATTAAAAGAATTATTATTCAGGATGCAAAGGTAGTCAAAAGATTTAGACATTCAAAATGTAAATGTGCATTTCAAATTGTGTAGATTCAAGATGTGAATGTAACTTATTATTGCAAATTCAGGAAAAAAATTTCTTTAGGAGCATAAAAATTTAATTTTTCTCCGGATCTATTATTGATTTTATATTGTATCTATTTGATTTACTTATCATTAAGATTATTGAAATTGGCTTTTCTATGGATATATTTTCGATAAGAGCAGTTTCAATAATTCGAATATAATTCAATGAGTAACTTGATTTTCCGTGTTTTTTAAAGTATTATTGTATAATTCTTTATCCTGAATAATCTCCAATGCTTTGTTCAACGTCGCATCCTCCCGCAATTCATAAACCAGTTGGCCTTTAGCATAATAATATTGTTTCATAATTTGCATGGATAGATATTTGATGATTTGTTTTTTATGTAATTCCAAATCTCTTTCCAAATCCGGTTTAAGTTTGTTTTCCAATGCTTGAAATTCTTCGCGGGCAGCATCGTAATATCCTTCAAATTCCATGATTTTTTTCATTGTTTCCAATGCCCTTTCACTTTGACGGTCGTAAGTGAAATTTTTCAGTTTAACAAATTCTTTAAATGCTGTATAGATTTGATCTGTTAAAACGAATTCGGAAGGAGAAGCAATTTTCGGGTGTTTTTCTCTCCATTGAACAACGAAATCGAAAAAAATAGAATTGGCTTCCAGATAATAGATCATCGTTGGCATTTTTTCTTCTTCTATCACAAAATCCGGTAATATTCCGCCACCATCTCTTACCGGACGATTACGGCTTGTATAATAAACGGTTGTTAAGCTATCGGGAATATAGGATACTTTCCCATTTTCGTCTTTATTGGAATAATCAATGGATTGAATCGATCGTCCGCTTGGAATATAATACTTAGCGGTGGTTAATTTTAATTTTCCGTTATATGGTAATTCCCGAGTCGATTGAACCAGACCTTTTCCGTAAGTTCTCGTTCCGACAATGACACCTCTATCCAAATCCTGAATTGTTCCTGATAAAATTTCCGAGGCGGAGGCCGAATTTTCGTTTACCAATACAACCAGAGGCAAATCGGCTTCAACAGGCTCTTGAGTGGCTCTGTAAATCCGGTCCATTGGTTTGGCTTTCCCTTTTAAAGAAAACAATAATTCGCCTTTGGGAAGAAAAAAATTAAGTATATCCATACATTCTTCAATAACCCCGCCTCCATTATTTCTCAAATCGATTATCAAAGAAGCAATTTGGTGATTGTTTTTCAAATCCAATAAAGCGTCTTTCACCGACCGGGCGCTATTGACCGTAAAGCCGGAAAGATATATATATCCTGTCTTTTCCTTTAATACGCCGTAATAAGTGACCGGGTCGATATGAATACGTTCTCTTTTAATTGTAACTTCCCTTGGTTTTTTTTCTACTGTTCGTCGAAACTTTATTTTAATTTTTGTATGAGGCTGACCTTTCAGACGTTCACTCGCATAAGAAGATGTTTTTCCCTCCATACTTTCGTCTTCTATTGCCAGGATTTCATCACCCGGGATTAACCCTGCCAATGCAGCCGGCATATTTTCATACGGATCTACAACTATAATTTTACCGTTCCGCATAGAAATGATCGTTCCTATACCCCCATATTCTCCTGTTGTCTGGAATTGAAAATCCTGCATATCCTCTTCAGAAATATATTCGGTATAAGGATCCAATTGTTGCAACATATAAAAAATATCATCTTGAATAATTTTTTTTACATTTAAGGTGTCCACATAATATAAGTTCAATTCTTTGAAAAGAGAATTGAAGATGTCTATATTTCGTGTGATTTCAAAACGTTGTTCTTCAGATAATTGAGCAAATAGTTTTGAACTATGACTCCCTAATAAAGCGATAAATACTGCTATTCCGATTTGAATGACTTTCATACTTATATAATTTTTTTTGCAAAGATATTGTATAATTAGAAAAATACCCTTATCTTTGCAGCGCATTTGAAAAAAAAGTGTAAAATTCTTCCTTAGCTCAGTCGGTTAGAGCATCTGACTGTTAATCAGAGGGTCCTTGGTTCAAGTCCAAGAGGGAGAGCAAGTTAGTAATCAGTTGTTTACCTATTGTATGTTCACTCATACAATAGGTTTTTGGTTTTAAAAATCTGTTTGTACAGTATTAAAAGTACACTTATGTACAAAAATCCGGACAAACTGCATATCTTAAGTTCAATTGATTTGCATCTTTCTAAAGTTAAAAATTTAGAAAATCCAATGAGTGTTTTAGAATTTTTTATGGTCAAATCAGTTTCTTTAAAAATGCAACTTCATGAAATATAAAATATATAATATACTGATTATAAATAACATAAATAATAATAAATTTTTCTTTAACGACGAAGAATATCAATGTACATTACCGGTGCATCCAAGCGGTCATCTTCCCTTATATCCTTTTTTGTTTGCAAATAAAAGTAAAATAAGCTACTTTTGCAGAGATTTATTGTGTAGAATGATACAAAAATATCCCTCACTTTTATTAGAGAATGCTGTTAATGAATTTGCAAAACTACCGGGAATTGGTCGCAAAACAGCTTTGAGATTAGCGCTTCACTCGTTAAAAAGAACTCAGGAAGAGGTTGATACTTTTGGAAAAGCGATTATAATGCTCCGAAAAGATATAAATTATTGTAGTGTATGTCACAATATCTGCGACGATGAAACATGCAATATATGCAGCGATTTGTCAAGAGATTCCTCTTTAATATGTGTTGTAGAGAATATCAAAGAAGTAATGGCAATCGAAAATACCGCTCAATTTCGAGGATTATATCATGTTTTGGGAGGAATTATTTCGCCTATGGATGGAGTTGGGCCGGGCGATTTGCAAATAGAAAGTCTGGTGGAAAGAGTGAAAAACGGAGGAATAAAGGAAATTATTTTAGCATTAAGTACTACTATGGAAGGAGATACGACTAATTTTTATATATATCGAAAACTTTCAAACAATGATGTGAAGATATCTATTATCGCAAGAGGTATTTCCGTTGGAGACGAAATAGAATATGCAGATGAAATAACGTTAGGACGATCCATACTGAATCGAACAAATTTTAAGGATTCTATTCGACTATAAAAAATATATGTTTAAAGTTAATTAGTACACAGTATTAAAAAAAACAAAATTATGGTAATAGCAGTAGATTTTGACGGAACTATTGTCGAACACGAATATCCAAAAATCGGCAAACCGATTCCTTTTGCATTGGATGTTTTGAAAAAATTACAACAGGAAGAACATCATATTCTTATCCTATGGACTATGCGGGAAGGGGATTTATTAAAAGAGGCAATTGATTATTGTGAAAAAAATGGTTTGACATTCTATGCTCATAACAAGAATTATCCGGAAGAAGAATTTCAGGAAGGAGATAGCCGAAAATTGGCTGTCGATATTTTTATTGACGACAGGAATATAGGCGGATTGCCCGATTGGGGGATTATTTACAAAGTGATCAAATCCGGTAGTAATAGTTTCTATAACATAAACGAGCTTATGATGGAAGAAGATCGGTCTCAGAAAAGAAAAAACTGGTTTACCCGAATGGGCGAAACCTTAGATAAAGTGCGTGGATACAGATATTGAAAAATAAAAAATAAAAACAGATGGAAGCACCAATTCCGATTTCAATTATTCAGAAAGCAATTGAAGAGTTGCATATAAAAGATTTTTCGAAAGCGACAATTCGGGAAATAGTCGCTATATCGGGAAAAATAGAAAAAGAAACAGGTATGGAATTTATCCACATGGAGATGGGTGTGCCGGGATTGCCGGCGGCAGAAGTGGGAGTTCAAGCCGAAATACAAGCATTGAAAGATGGAGTTGCTTCTATCTATCCTGTCATCGACGGTTTACCTGAATTAAAGCAAGAAGCCTCCCGTTTCATTAAAGCTTTTATTGATTTGAATATTTCTCCGGAAAGTTGTGTGCCGGTCGTCGGTTCAATGCAAGGAACATTTACATCTTTTTTAGTTTGCAGTCAATGTGATAAAAAACGGGATACAATCTTATTTATTGATCCGGGATTTCCCGTACAAAAACAACAAGCCTTAGTATTAGGATACAAATATGAAACATTTGACGTATATGATTTTAGAGGCCGTAAATTAAAAAAGAAATTAGAATCTTATTTGTCTAAAGGAAATATTTCATGTATTATTTATTCAAATCCAAATAATCCGGCATGGTTTTGTTTGAAAGAAGAAGAATTACAAATTATAGGAGAATTGGCCACTCAATACGATACTGTTATTTTGGAAGACTTGGCCTATTTTGCAATGGATTTCCGAAAAAATTTAGGTACGCCGTTTCAAGCGCCGTTTCAAGTCAGTGTGGGAAAATATACCGATAATTATCTTTTATTGATTTCGGGATCAAAAGCGTTTAGTTACGCAGGACAACGCATTGGAATTGTTGCCATGTCCAATAAATTATATCATCGTACTTATCTGGGACTAACTCAAAAATACGGAGGAGGTACTTTTGGGAGTGTATTTATTCATCGAGCTTTATATGCCATCTCTTCAGGGACGAGCCATTCGGCGCAATGCGCTTTAGCCGCTATGTTTAAAGCTGCTTCCGATGGAAAATTTCACTTTTTGGAAGAAGTGAAAAAATACGGAAAACGCGCTCAAAAATTAAAAGAAATATTTCTAAAATACGGCTTTGAAATTGTTTACGACAAAGATTTGGAAGAAGATATTGCCGACGGTTTTTATTTTACTATCCGATATCCGGGTGTGTCCGGAGATAAACTCATGACCGCCTTAATTTCTTACGGTATTTCAGCGATTTCTTTATCTACGACGGGAAGCAATCAGGAAGGATTAAGAGTTTGTACTTCTTTTATAAAAGACAATCAATACGACTTATTAGACAAAAGATTAGCCGCATTTACAAGCGCAAATAAAGTTTAAAATAAAGAGAGCGGACAATAAAGAGGGGATATTCACAGATAAGGCTTCCGGTGTACGGTCTATTTTATCTATCTGTGTGTAAATTGGAAATTTTTTCGTACATTTGCCGACATTTGAAACAAAAGGGGTAAATCCTTTGTTTATTTTTTTACATATTCAATTTACTAATTAGTTTACAATTAATAATTAACGATAAATAACAAAAAGACTTGCTTTATGGACAAGAAAAGAGTTTACTTATTTGGTAACGGACATGCCGAAGGACGTGCTGATATGAAAAATCTACTGGGTGGTAAAGGAGCTAACTTAGCGGAAATGAATTTAATAGGAGTTCCTGTGCCTCCGGGATTTACCGTTACGACGGAAGTTTGTACGGAATACAATCAATTGGGAAAAGATAAAGTAATTGAATTAATAAGACCGGAAGTAGAAGCCGCTATTCGAAAAGTGGAAGAATTGACGAGCGCTAAGTTTGGTGATAAAAATAACCCTTGCTTAGTATCTGTTCGTTCCGGTGCACGTGTTTCCATGCCGGGGATGATGGATACCGTATTAAATTTGGGATTGAATGATGAAGCCGTTGAAGGGATTGCAAAAAAATCGGGAAACGCTCGTTTTGCATGGGATTCTTATCGTCGTTTTGTACAAATGTATGGCGATGTGGTTTTAGGTATGAAACCAGAATCCAAATTGGAAATAGATCCTTTTGAAGCAATTATGGAAGAGATAAAAAAAGAGCGTTGCGTTGAATTGGATACGGAATTAACAGTAGACGATTTGAAAGAATTAGTCGTGAAATTTAAAGCCGCCGTTAAGAAACAGACCGGAAAAGATTTTCCTGATTCTCCATGGGAACAACTATGGGGCGCTATTTGCGCTGTCTTTGATTCTTGGATGAATGAACGCGCCATTCTTTACCGGCAAATGTATCGCATTCCTGAAGAGTGGGGAACAGCCGTGAATGTACAAGCAATGGTTTACGGAAATATGGGGCAAACGTCCGCTACCGGCGTCGCCTTTACAAGAGACGCCGCTACCGGCGAAGATATTTTCAACGGCGAATATTTGATTAATGCACAAGGGGAAGATGTGGTGGCCGGTATTCGTACTCCACAACAAATCACAATAGAAGGTTCAAAACGCTGGGCCGCTCAACAAGGGATTTCGGAGGCCGAACGTGTTGCCAAATATCCTTCGTTGGAAGAATCAATGCCCGAATGTGCGAAAAACTTGATTGAAACGCAACAAAAATTGGAAGATTACTTCAAAGATATGCAGGATCTTGAATTTACTATTCAGGATAATAAGCTGTGGTTGCTTCAAACCCGTAATGGGAAACGTACCGGCGCGGCTATGGTGAAAATTGCCGTAGATATGTTGAAACAAGGTATCATTGATGAAAAAACAGCTTTGTTGCGTCAAGAACCGGAAAAATTGGATGAATTGCTGCATCCTGTTTTCAATAAAGAAGCATTGGCTGCATCTAAACCTGTTACCAAGGGACTTCCGGCCTCTCCGGGGGCAGCTACAGGAAAGATTGTTTTCCATGCAGACGAAGCGGAAGAATTGGTTGCCGGAGGAGAAAAAGTGGTACTTTGTCGTATCGAAACATCTCCGGAAGATTTGCGTGGAATGGCCGTCGCTGAAGGGATCATGACAGCACGAGGCGGTATGACATCTCATGCAGCAGTTGTGGCTCGCGGAATGGGGAAATGTTGTGTATCGGCTGCTAATGGCGTTCAAATTGACTATAAAGCAAAAACAATGCTAATCGGCAACAAAATATTGAAAGAAGGCGATTGGATTTCTTTAAATGGATCTACCGGTTTGGTTTATGAAGGTAAAATCGAAACGCAAGCTGCCGAATTAAGCGGCGATTTCGGAGAATTAATGAATTTGGCTGATAAATATGCTCGTTTGAGGGTTCGCACCAATGCGGATACACCCCGTGATGCTTCTGTCGCTCGCAGTTTCGGCGCTCAAGGCATTGGTCTTTGCCGTACGGAACACATGTTCTTTGAAGGAGACAAAATCATCGCTATGCGCGAAATGATTTTAGCGAAAGACGAAGCTGGTCGTCGTGTCGCTTTGACTAAATTATTGCCCCTGCAACGAACTGATTTTACAGGTATCTTTGAAGCGATGGCCGGATTTCCGGTTACGGTCCGCTTGTTGGATCCACCTTTGCATGAATTTGTACCTCATGATGAAAAGGGACAACAGGAAATGGCTAAAGTGATGGGTATTTCTTATGAAGAAATCCACAATCGCGTGGAAGAATTATTGGAACAAAATCCGATGTTGGGACTTCGCGGTTGTCGTTTAGGTAATTTGTATCCTGAAATTACCGAAATGCAAACACGGGCTATCCTGGAAGCGGCATTAGATTTGAAAGCAAAAGGAGTGAAAACATTCCCCGAAATTATGGTTCCGCTTACGGGTATCCTGTATGAATTTCTCGCACAACGGAAAATTATTGACGATACAGCAAAATTAGTATTCGACGAAAGAGGTGAAAGTATCGAATATAAAGTAGGAACGATGATCGAAATCCCACGTGCAGCCCTTACCGCTCATCGGATTGCTACTTCTGCCGAATTTTTCTCTTTTGGTACAAATGATTTGACTCAGATGACCTTTGGCTATAGTCGCGACGACGTCGCTAAATTCTTACCAATGTATTTGGATAAAGGTATTTTGAAGGATGACCCGTTTGCGGTATTAGACCAAAAAGGGGTAGGGCAATTAGTTGAATTGGCTACACAAAGAGGCCGTGAAATTAAACCGGATTTGAAATGTGGTATTTGCGGCGAACACGGCGGCGAACCCCGTTCGGTAAAATTCTGCAATAAAGTAGGATTGGATTATGTCAGTTGTTCTCCTTTCCGTGTACCCATTGCACGATTGGCAGCAGCTCAAGCCGCTATCGAACGCACATGATGAAGCGGGCCAATTTATGGCATTACCGAAATTTCAATATTTGTTGAACGATTTTAATTTTATCGGCCTGCGGGAAGCAGGCAAAAAATATTAAACCATATTTCGTATCTTTGTAAGTGATAAAAATCAGCATTTATTTCAGTAAAAATGGCTGTATTATCACTTATAGAGAATACGGTGGGATGTTATCTTTTTAAAAGGTATTGCAGTTCGTGTAAAAGCGTGGCGGATCGAACTGCTGATTGGCAATTTTATTTTTATTGTTCCGGCAATTCCTAACGTTTTATCCGCCACAAAAACAAATACAAAGTCGAGCAGTTTGTCCACACGACAATAAATCCGGTGCAACTTCACATTTTTTTGCTCATACGGAATAATGTAATACACGCCATAGCGGACACGCATCAGCAAGCCTTCGTCGGTCATACGCTTCAACTGTATTCGCAATGCGTTTCCTGCCAGTCCCGGAATACACTTGTCGGCATCAGATACGGTAAACCAATTCTTATTCTTTTCATTGAAGGTTGTAAGAATCTTGCTCTTGGCCTCACTAATGTTCTTGTATTTTATATCGCGCATATTTCAATATTTGAAATTAAAAAGATATGAAATATAATTTTATTTTCAAATTTCAGTTGCATTTATTAATTGAACTTGCGCCATCATCGTATCAAAAAATGCAGCCGATTGTGAAGGTTTACTTCGGCCATTCCGCCGTCAATGTCGAGGCATAGCAAATTCATTTCGGGATAGAACTGTTTCAGCCGGCGTTCTATGCCTTTGGCTACAATGTGGTTGGCAATGCAGCCGAAGGGTTGTACGCACACTACGCGGTTGATGCCGCGCTGCGCAAAACCTGCTATTTCGCCCGCGAGTAACCACCCTTCGCCAAACTGATTGGCGAGGTCGATAATTTTCTTTGCGTGT